>JANYFP010000254.1 GCA_025362555.1 Verrucomicrobiota bacterium | reverse complement strand
CGAATTTGGGCAAAGAAAAGGCCGGTCGCCTACCCCTAAGCGACCGGCCATTGCTTTCTTAGTTACCCCAAAACTCCCGCTATGCGGGAGAAGTGTTAGTTGACTCCCCAATACGTATTTGGTTTCTTTTGTTCGTCAAATAGAACTTCATAAGATTAATGAATCCTGAGCGATATCGTTTATATTTAGTTAGATAAGAATGATTTTTTTTTCAAAAAAACCGTATCAACTCTACTCGTATTGCCCGCTCACCGTAATCTCGGTCACAGGCGAAGACGCATTCACTTTCTTGCAAGGGCAGTTCACCAACGAGTTGAGGCATCCACTCGGCAGCGCGGTCGATGGACTTTGGCTAAATCAGAAAGGGAAAGTGGTGGCGGACAGCGTGGTATTGAGGCGCGGAGAGAATGAATTCCTGCTGCTGAGCACCACGTCAGTGGCGGCGATCATCATCCAACGGCTCGAACAGTATATTATCGCGGACGATGTTACGTTGCTAGACGAGACGGATCAGGCGGCCGGACTTGCGTTGTGGGGCGAGGGATGCGGTGAGGTCTTGAAAAACGTGTTGGGTTTTGCTCCTGAGCACGGGCGATTTCTACAGCAAGAGGGACTGCTGATTTTTCCTGGACGCAGGACCAAACAGGAAAATTACGAGATCATCGGTTCCGAAAGTGTTTTGATTGAATGGCGGAAAAAATTTGTGGCACAGGGTGGTAGCGAGGTGGGAGCGGACGCGGCGGAATTTGCGAGAATTTCCGCCGGAATACCGGCGGTGCCGGAGGATATCGGGCCGTCCGATTTACCGAATGAGGCCGGGCTGGAGGTTACGGCGATTTCCTTCACCAAAGGCTGCTACCTCGGGCAGGAGGTGATGGCTCGCTTGAAAAATATGGGTCAAGTACGTCGGCAGTTGCGGGGTGTACACGGCACGGGTCCGGTGCCGAAATCGGGCTCGTTCATTTATCAGGGTGAAAAAAAAGCAGGTGAAATTCGTTCGGTGATTTCTACTGACGGGGGTTTTATTGCACTGGCGATGCTTGCGAGGCTCGGGCTCGATGAAAATAGGGGATTTAGTTTTGAGCCCTCGGATGATCCGAAATTGGCAAAAACCACCGTATGGATGAGCTGACTCAGTTGACTGAATACTGTCGTGCGTTGGGCGCTGCGCCGTTGCAGGCGGAAACGATGGCTCGGCAATTATTGAAGCGGGTCGATCAACTTGCGGTTGAACGCAAGCAAAGCCGTGAGGAATCAATGACGTATTTGCTCCGACTGGTGGCGCAGGGAAAATCCGGTCAAGTGCCGCCAGAATTTTGTCCGAACGTGGACAAATTAAAATAGCGTTTGGAGCTCGGCAAAATAGGCGTCCACCCAACGATGGGCGCCGAAAAAATAAATCAGCGAGGCCACGCCCAGCATGGGCCCGAACGGAACGTGCACGCCCATTCCAAGTTCGGCTGGTTGCCCATCGGGCGTCTCGGCGGGCAGCGCGACGGGCGAATTACGTCCGGTGATTTTTTTCCAGAGATAGGCCGCGATAAACCAAATGCAGCCGAGAATGGCGCCGCCAAACATGCCGAAGACCGCGCCCTTCCAGCCCACGAAGGCTCCGAGAGCGCCGAGGAATTTAACGTCACCAAATCCCATGGCCTCTTTTTTGAGAATCGCTTCGGCAAACAGTGCGATCCACAGCACCAGGGCTGAGCCCACAAACAGGCCCAGCAGCGATTGTTGCCCGGCGCGGAGCGAAGCGATCATGAAGAAATCGTGGGATTGACCATGCAGTGACGGCAGAATCATCGAGAGAGCAATCCCGACTGCCGCTCCGCCAATCGTGAAGGCGTCGGGGATGATCATGTGATCGAGATCGATGAACAAAGCGCAGATGACAATCGAACACAGCACCATTCCTGCGACTGCCTTGCCGGGCGTGAACTGCAGCCAGCAGAGCAAGAACAGCACGGCCGTCAGAAATTCTATGGCTGGATAACGGAAGCTAAACGCGCGGCCACAGCAACGGGCGCGTCCCCGTAAAATCAGCCAGCTCAGGATCGGGAGATTGTTGTACCACGGGATGGGTTTACCGCAGCCGCAGTGCGATCCCGGAGTAACCACCGACTCGCCTTTTGGGATTCGGTAGATGCACACGTTGAGAAAACTTCCGACGCAGGCGCCCATGAAACCCACCCAAACAGTGAAGTACCAGGTAGGCACAGTGCGCGCGATTTCTTCGAGGGTGGGCATGGTTAAGAGAAATTCAGTTCAGTGCCGCGCGCACGGCTCTTTGCATGATTTCCACGGGAGCATGAATGACCTGCTGAGGTTCTTTAATCCACCACTCTAAAGACGCTGCGCCTTGGTGAACTAGCATAGAAAGACCATTAGCGTTGGGGATTTTCATTTCGGACGCCTGTCGCAAGAGCGCGGTTTGTTGCGGACGGTAGATCATATCGAACACTTGCGCCGGCGTGGGGATATTCACCAGATTTAGAGGGGATTTGTCGCTCGGTTTCAGTCCTAGAGAGGTGGCATTGATCACGACCGCTCGAGCGGGCAGGTTTGGCGGTGGATTGTCTAAGCTGAATTTTTCCAATTGCGTCGTGGAAGCAAGTGAGCCCGATTTTTTGAGATCGCTCAGGAGGATTACAAGAGCGGGATCCGAGCGATTCCCAATCCAGAGCGATGCACACTCGTTGTGCAGGCATTCTATCGCAGCCGCGCGAGCGGCACCGCCGGCACCGAGAAGGATCACGTCTTTGCCGTTCAGATCTACATGCAGCTCGTTATGCAAAGCAGAGGATAAGCCAAAGCGATCCGTGTTTTTTCCGTGCCATCCCTTGTTAGTTCGCTTGAGCGTGTTAGCGGCACCTATCTCACGTAAAAATTTATGTTGAATCGACAAATCGAGATACTCCATCACCAGCGCCTTGTGTGGGACCGTAAGGTTCAACCCGAGGAAATTATTTTGATGGAAGAGGTCGAGCGCCTCCTTCAATTCCTCCGGTGCGATATCAAATTTAAAGTAATGCCACTCGGCGAATCGGGGGTGGGCTTTGGTGAGTTCGACGAGTGCGGCGTTGTGCATTACCGGACTTAGGGAGTGAGCAATCGGATGACCGATAACGGCCAGCGCTGGGCCGTTGAATGGCCGGCAGTTTGACCAGTTTTTTAGGTGGGCAAGCTTATAGACGGTTTCAGTTGCGACGTGCATGGGGCGGCGGGAGCAAAGCCCAGTTCGCGGGCGAGAACGAGCCGATTCTATTCGGTGTCGTTCTGCTCATGCGTCGCTTCAAATTCCGCGGCAAAACTCGCGAAAAGTTGGGCCAAGTCCGGTTGCTGGGTCGCGGTGTAATGATGGACGAGATTGCGGCAGCACCGGCAAAGAACTTCGCGGATCGGAGTCGGCGCGAGATCGATGATCGAGGCGTCGATGGAGCTTTCTTTGAGCAAATCGAAGACCTCTTCGGGGCTCAAGAGCAGGCCGGCGTTAAAGGGGTCGACAAAAAAAGGGACGGTTTCGTCGAAGCACCCGACCATAAAGTGGCCGGGGAGACCAATGGGTTCGAGTTGCAATCCGATGCGTTCGGCTACGAGCAGATAGACGATGGAGAGGGAAATCGGAATGCCTTTCCGGCGAATCAGCACTTGGTCGAGGAAGCTGTTGAGCGGGTCGGCGTAGTGGTCGGAGTTTCCCCGGAGGCCGTGTTCATGAAACAAGACGCGATTGAGCACGCGACATTTCTCTCGTGCCGTGGCCGGCTCGGCGATGAGTTCACGGCAACGGGCGGCCATCGCTTCAAGTTGGAGGAAGCACGCGCCCACGTCGACTGCCGGGTTGACGGTGCGGCTCAGGAGCAGGGCCCCCGTTTCCAATTCGTAATTCAACGAACGGATAAAATCGCGAAATTCCGCCACCGGGTCGGTGAATTTTAGCTCGCGCAAATACTGTGACGCATGCTTCGCCAACTCGGGGTTGGATTGGCGGGCGAGCTCTTGCAGGAAGTCCGCGCTTTCCTGGGCGCGTTGCACAAAACGGACGCGCAGCGCCTGCCGCACGGCCGGTGAAGGATCATCCAGCAGGGCCGTCAGGGCTTTTCGTTCCGCTTCCTCGAATTTGAGCGCTTCCACGATCAAAGCCCAAGTGCGTTCTACTTCCAGCGCAACGCGGAAAGTTTTCTCTTGGGCGAAATTTCCCTTAACTTTTCGCCGATTATATTCGCGGGCCGTAAAGCGCGGTGCCGATGCGAACCAGCGTGCTGCCCTCCGCAATCGCGGCTTCCAGATCACCACTCATGCCCATGGATAATTCCGGGAGCGGCGCCCCCAGCCGGGTCGTGAGCTCATCGCGAATCGTACGGAGATTGGCAAAGGTGCGGCGCGCGATTTCAGGATCCTCGGACTGGGGGGCAACAGTCATCAGCCCGTCCACTTTCAAATGGGACATGGTCAGCGCCACTTCCAGTAATCGCGGCGCATCAGCTGGCTCCACGCCAAATTTTGCGGGATCATTTCCGGCGTTAATTTGCAGCAGAATGGCGAGTTTCTTGCCGAGCTCACCGGCGGCACGATCGAGTGCGTTAAGTAATTTTTCACTGTCCACACTTTGAATGCAGTCGAAATGGGTGGCGGCCAGTTTGGCTTTGTTCGACTGCAGATGACCGATCAGGTCCCACCGCAACGGAGCGATGATCAGCGCGCGTTTTTCCACGGCTTCCTGGACCCGATTTTCACCCACTGCCGAAAAGCCATAACGTGCAGCGTACTCGGCGGCGGCGACGGGATGATTTTTCGTTACTGGGAGGAGCCTCACCTCTTTGGCGTCGCGGCGGGCCGCGCGGCAGAGTTCGCTGATGCGCTGATGCACGGCGTCGGCTCGTTGTTGGAAGGTGGAGAAATCAATAAGCATTGCTGATTAGTGTTTTTAATATGGCATGCTGATAAGTGTTTATTATGGTGAGTCTAATTTCAAACGCCGCATGCAAATCGAAAACTTTAAAATCTTCGCTGACTTAGTTGAAACCAAGAGCTTTTCCAAGGCGGCGAAGCTAAATGGCATCACCCAGTCGGCGGTGAGCCAGCAGGCTCGCTCGATGGAGCGCAATTTTAAAGCGCTCATGATTGATCGCAGTCAAAAGCAGTTCAATCTGACGCGGGAAGGGCAGCGCATTTACGAAGCAGCCAAGGAGATTTTGCATGGCTATGAGAAGCTCCAAAGCGAATTGGAGGAGATGAAGAAAGTCATCAGCGGCACGATTCGCATCTCCACGATTTATTCGATTGGGCTTCATGAATTGCCGCCCTACATCAAAAAATTCCTGCACGATTTCCCGCTCGTGAATGTCCGCATCGAGTACCGCCGCTCTAATTTGGTGTACGAAGATATCCTGCACAATTCAGTGGATTTTGGCTTGGTCGCTTTCCCGCAAAAGACGCGGCAAATTGAGATGATTCCCTTTCGCAACGATCGGCTCATTCTTATTGCCAATCCGAATCACGTGCTGGCCAAGGAGGCCGACGTCGACATCAAGACGCTCGCGGCCCATAAATTTATCGGCTTTGATCCCGATATTCCGACCCGCAAGGCGGTGGATCAAATATTCCGCGACTATAAACTCGAAATCACGCCGGTGATGGAGTTCGACAACATCGAGACCGTGAAACGGGCAGTCGAGATCGATCACGGCATCGCCATCGTGCCGCAGGCTACGGTCATTCAGGAAGTCCGGCAAGGCACGCTCGTCACCATCAATTTCAAGGGGAAGGAATTTACGCGGCCGCTGGCGATCATGCATCGCAAGGGCCGGGTTCTGACTCCTGCGATGAAGAAATTCATTGAGGTCTTGAATGTGGAAATTGCTATCGCGTAAGCGACAGCGGGAGCCTGAGCTGCCAATTGCGTTTTCCGGGAACAAGGTGGAGGGTCATGGCTCTTACTTTCATGATTCTCCTTAAAAGATTTCGCGTCGTTAATCTCCGTCGCGCGCTCGTTGCTTTGACTTTGGTCGCGGGCTTTATCTGCGGTATTTCAGCTCACGCTGAGACGGCCGTCGGTGGCGTCCACCTCGCACCGGCCTGGAAGCTTGCGGATCTTCAAGGTCACGCCGTCAACTCCGAGCAATTCAAGGGCAAGGTGGTCGTCGTGGATTTTTGGGCGACGTGGTGTGGTCCGTGCATTGGGGAAATTCCTGGCTACATCGAGCTGCAAAAAAAATACGGCGCGGACGGTCTGGTGATTGTTGGCATTTCGCTCGATCAAAAAGGACCCGGGCAGGTGAAGAAATTCGCGGAAGCAAACCACATGAATTATCTTATCGTCATGGCCGACGATAATGTGGCGGAAGCGTTCGGCGGGTTCGAAGTAATTCCCACCACCTTCCTGATTAATCGTGCGGGAGAAATTATTCATCGTAAGACGGGCGCCATGGCGCATGAAGCGTATGAGGAGTTGGTGAAGCAGGCCTTGGCTCACTGAGAACGCGGTCACTGATTTGGGTTGAGTCGGTCGCGTTTGTTGGGGCTTCTCTGTTTCCGCCCAACGCATGAGATCCCACCTTGCCCTGCTCATTCCGTTTGCCTGCGCGCTGATTTATGTTTTTGGCGCGCTGGCGGTGAAGCGGGCGGCTATGTTTGGGGTCGGCGTGTGGCGGACCAGCTTCCTTTCCAATTGGGCGGTCGCATTGCTTTTCGTGCCGGTTTGGTTCTGGCAGCACGGACAAATTCATCCGGTTGGCGATTACTGGCAACCGGCGTTGATTGCGCTGCTTTTTTTGGGCGGGCAGAGTTTCTTGTTTATCGGCCTCAGTCGCGGCGATGTTTCGGTGCTCACGCCGGTGCTGGGCACCAAGGTGATTTTTGTCGCATTGCTCAGCAGTCTATTGCGAGTCGGTGACGTCCCGTTGCGCTGGTGGATTGGGGCGGCTCTGAGTACGACGGCGATTGGGCTGCTGCATCTGGGCGAAGAGGCGAAGCATCGCAAGATCGGTTGGACGGTGTTCATGGCTACCTGCAGTGCCGCGTCCTTCAGTTTGAGTGATGTGTTGTTGCAAAAGTGGCTGCCGGTCTGGGGTGCGGGGAGTTTCCTGCCGCCACTGTTTTTGATCGTCGGCGTGGTCTCATTTGCCTTCGTGCCGTTGTTTAGTGCGCCACTCACCGAGCTCAGCGTCTCCGCCTGGCGTTGGGTGGGCCCGGGGGTGTTGCTCATGGCTCTGAATAATGCCGGGATTGTTCTGGCCATCGGGATTATTGGCAACGCGACCGCAGTGAATATTGTTTATAGTGTGCGTGGGTTGTTCAGCGTCGTGCTGGTGTGGTGGCTGGGGCATTGGTTTTCCAGCGAGGAAAAACATCTCGCTGGCCGCGTGTTGCGGTTCCGCTTGATTGGCTCTGCACTGATGGCGGCGGCGATTGTGTTGGTGCTAATCTAATTTGGCCAACGCTTCTCTCGCCCGTTGCTTGGCGGGCTCGTCGTGAATTCCGCGTGAAGGCATCGCGAGCCCGCGCATCCATTGGGCCCGGGCTTTTTCTTTCTCGTCCGCGGCGAGGTAGGCGAAACCAAGTTCGAGCCAATGATTCAACTCGGTTGGCTCCAGTTCGCAGGCGCGTTCCAGTTGACGAATACCTTCTGCGATCGAGGCGGCGGGCAGGTCCCCATAAAATAGTTTCACGAAAAGGCGGGAGGCCGCGTTGAGGGTCGCCACTTCGCAATGCCATCGCCCGAGCACGTGATGCGCCCACGCGTAGTTCGGGTCGAGTGCGAGGGCTGTTTCCGCTTCATCCCGTACGAGACGCGAATAGGATACTTTGTTTCGCGTATCACTGTAGAGCGCCAGTTTGCCATGACAGACGGCGAGTGAGAGCACATTGACGGGATCACGCGGATTTATCGCGAGGGCGCGTTGCGCATAATCGAGCGCCATTTGGGCGTAGCGCTTTTTTTCATCCCGATTCGGTTGTTCGACCACCAAGTCGGAATACTGCCGGGCGATTTTCTGCAGAATCGAAGCATCACCAGGTCGGAGCTGATCCGCATGCAGGAGGAATTCGAGAGCCTGGCGTGGATCGAGTCCGATCTCCGCCGCGTTCGCTTCCCCCACGAGTTCGTCCGCATTTGCGCCATGAAGCAAGGGAACGGCCCAGAGAGTGAGAGCGAGCAGGCGCAGAATCATCGGTAAGTTTACTACGCGTGGCGGAGCGAAGCGGATGTTTTTTCGTGAAATTCACCGATGTTAACCGGGAGTTCGACCGATCATGCGAACTGTCAGATTTCATTAGGCGTGCCGCTCGGATAGATCCTGCCCACACCGTTCCTCGATTGCGCAACCCACCTATTGCGCCGTTCTACCCTCATCCCAGGCGCAGGTTCCCTCCTGCCGCTTCCACCACGAACTACCTAGGAAATGAAATCGATGAATCATGTCCCCACGACTACGTCCCGGCCTCTCGGCTGGAGACTTTTGACCTTATCGGCCGCCGCCGCCGCACTGAGCATTTCACCCATCGCCGGCATGGCCCAGACTGCGGCTCCGGCCAAGCCGGAAGCTGCAAAAGAAACCGTCGTGGAGCTTCCGACTTTCACCATCACTGAAACTCCCGCCAATCCGTATCAGTCCAAGCAGGCTTTGTCTTCGTCGCGCGTGGCGATGAATATCCAGGATATCCCGCAGACGATCTCGGTCGTCACGAGCGATTTCATTCAGGATTCCATGAGCTTGCGCATGCTCGACGCGGCGAAATATGTCACGCCGGTTGTGGAGTCCACGCTGCCCATCGGCGGTGATCGCTACATGATCCGCGGCTTCCAGGTTTCCCACGAATTCATTGATGGCGCAGAAATCTCGGGCCAAGACGGCTACAGCGCTTCGCAGATGCCTTACAACATTGAACGTATCGAAATCATCAAGGGCCCAAATGCAATTTTGGTGCCGGGCGGCAGCCCCGGCGGACAGTTCAATCCCATCACTAAATCCCCGATTGGAAAGAATCAGGATTCCGTCACGCTCGAGGTCGCGCAATATTTTGGCACCGCGATCAGCGCGGACGTAAATCGGGTCATTTCGAAGAATGACAACAGCATGGCGATGCGCGTTGTAGCGGCCTATTGGGACAGCAACGGTTATTTGAAGAATCAATTCCGCACCGGCTACATGTTCGCGCCATCCTTTTCCTGGCAACTCAGTCCGGCCCATAAATTGATTATTAAGGGTGAGTTCATGCAGAATCGCGAATCCATCATCAGTGGTCTGCCGATCGACCCAAGCATTGGCAGCGATGGTTATGCTCGCATCGCTCCCGGCCTGCCCCGCGATTGGACTTTCGGTGACAAATCTGATTTTCGCCATCGTGCGACTGAGCGTCTGACGCTCGAATTGCTCTCCAATCTCGGAGACCATGTCACCTCGCGTCTCCAGCTCATGGGTAATCACGTTGTCCGTGAAGATGCCGGCGGCATGGGTGCAGCGATCGTCGGCCTCAGCACGACCCGTAATCCCACCACGGGTAAATATGAGCCGGGCACGACTTGGTCACTGGATCAGACTGGCGCGAACGCCATTGCCACTTCAGTGAACACCGGTCTCCCCGCTCCAAGCAGCTACGTTTTCTCCCGGACGACCAACGCGGTTGATCTCTTCTATAACGAGCTCCATTTCCGCAATGATTACGCGGCTAAGTTCGAGAATGAATTTTTCAAGTCGACCACCATCGCTGGTCTCGCCGCCAATTATTCCAAAGTGCAATTTAAGACCTACGCGAACGCCTCCCGTCCGTCGCTGGCTGCGACGGCGTTGGACACGATCACGTACCCGGATTGGAATTATCCGCAGCCAACCGCCCTCAATGGTGGTGGCAACCGGACCGGCGAGCAGGAAGACTTGCAGGGATTTGTTTTTGAGAATCTAGGCCTGCTGCAAGATCGTCTGCTTCTGTCGGGAGGCCTCTCGCGTTTCGCCGGCAACCTGGATCGCATCGATAGCACGGGCCTGGCGCCAGCCAATACGTTTCCTCATTACGGCACCACGACTGGCGCAAAGAGCTACGGCATTGTGATCAAGCCCATCAAGGCGGTCTCGGTGTTCTATAGCTATAACAGCACCGGCGGCACGATGCCTGGTTCTTTGAATCCTGGCACTTACGGCCCAACCTTTCGGGCGGCGAGCGGTGATCAAAAGGAATATGGCGTGAAGCTCGCCTTGCTCGATGAACGGCTCACCGCCTCGATCGCGCACTTTGATATCGCGCAGCAGAATTACCCGGTCCCGAATAGCGACTACTACACGCAGATCGCGCTCGGAAATATTGCGGCGGCTAACGCGCTGCCAAATCCACTCTACCTCGATCTCAATTCCAAAGGCTGGGAATTTGAAGGTCAGTTTGCGGTGACGAAAAACTTTTTTGTTCTCGGCAATTATACCTCCTTCAAAATGCGCCAACCGATCACGGAAGTCCGCGTCCGGGCGGTGCCTGACCACAACGGAGCCGTCTATGGCGATTATCGTTTCACCAGCGGTCCACTCAACGGCTTCGGGGTAAATATCGGAGTCGACTTTAAGAGTGATGTCGTCGGCGAAAATGCGACCGGGTACACGACCACCAAGCCGCTTGCGGGCTCAGTTCCCTTTGTGCCAAACCAACCCACTTTCATGGTGGCAGGGCGCACTCTGGTGAATTTCGGGCTCACGTATCGCGCCCCGCATTGGACAGCTCGGCTTCAGCTCAATAACGCCTTGGACAAAGATTATATCCAAGCTGCCGGTAGCCGCACCGCTGCGGTGGTCGGTGATCCCCGCAATGTGAAGGCGTCGGTTACCTATAAATTCTAAAGGTTGGGGATGTTTTCCGAAGCCGGCCCGCCACTGGGGCCGGCTTTTTTATGTCCGAACGGCTAGCGCGTTTTCAGCAAAACCATGGCCGCTGCTTGCGGCGGCCCTACACAAATAGTTGGCTACACTGTTATTTAATATGTTCTAGGATTTGCAGAAAAGATAATGGCTGACGTGCCATTCTTCTCCGTCACGAAAATTCCATAGCTCCGCGCACGAAAGATAAAATACCCGCCAGTACGCCCACCATTTCAAAGCTTGGTCCGCTCCGTAGGTTTGCGTGAACAACGGCATGATCTCCGCGCGATGGGTGTCCATGTTTTGTAGCCAATGTTCGGAAGTTTTTGCGTAATGAGTGCCGTTTACTTTCCAAGAGGTATTGAGTTTCAGATCGTCTTGGAAGCGGCTGAATAGATCGTGCGAAGGCATTTGGCCCCCCGTGAAAAAATATTTGCTCATCCAATCTGTCTCGTCGCGCACGACGAAATGGTACGCGAAGCGGGCGTGGACGAAAACGTGGGCAAAGAACATGCCGTCCGGCTTTAGCCAGCGTGCGATGTTCGCCATCAGACGCGGCCAGTTCTTCATGTGCTCGAACATCTCGACCGACACGACGCGGTCAAACTGACCAGTGGCACCATCGAATTCGTTCATGTCGCAGGTAATCACGGTCACGTTCTGCAGCCCGCGTCGCGCCGCTTCACTGGTGATGTGCTCCCGCTGAGTGCGGGAGTGGGAGACCGCCGTGATGTGCGCCCGGGGGTATTTTTCCGCCATCCAAAGCGTGAGTGAACCCCAACCGCAGCCCAGCTCGAGAATGCGCAGTCCGTCCGCCAGGCGGGCGCGCTCGCAAGTCACCGCGAGCATCTTCTCTTCGGCTTCGGCGAGCGTTTCGTTGCCGTGTTCGTAAAACCCGCTGGAATATTTCAAGCGTGGCCCGAGGCATTTTTGATAGAAGTGAGTCGGGACTTCGTAGTGCTGTTCTTTCGATTCAGCGGTGTTGATGGCGATGGGCTGTCCGCGCAATTCCTCCGCGAAGCGCCGCAGTTTGGCCTCGTTGTCGGCGGAGGCCTCTTCGCGCAGACGCTGACGGAGCAGGCGTCGGATGCCGAGGCGGATGAGCCAGTCAGGGAGCAGGTTTTTTTGGAGTAAAGCGTCGATCATGGGAGGTATTTTGGAAACCACGGAATAAACGCACTCGTGGTGGTTTGATAGTGCCGATAGGCGGCACCTTTCGAGCGGAGAGATTGTTCCTCGGTGAGTGGAATCCCTGTTACGCGCAGCAGCAGGTAAAGGATGCTGAGCGGCCCGATCGCGGCGGTCCAGCCCCAGGGTGAGCCGAGGGCGAAGACGAAAAATGAAACCCAAATCAGCCATTCGAAAAAATAATTCGGGTGACGGCTGTATCGCCAGAGGCCGATCGCGCAGACGCGGCCGTGATTTTTTTTGTCGCGTTTGAAGGCGGCGAGTTGGGCGTCGGCGCGAGCTTCGCCCATGATGGCAAGCAACCAGAGCGCTGCTCCGGTGATTTCAAGCCAGTGCAGTTGCGGCACGGGGTTGAGGTTGACGATAAAGAAAGCGACTCCAAGGACCACGACGGATAAGGCCTGCATTTGAAAGAAGGCTGCCATCTTGAGGGTGAAGTTGTTGGCCCAATCTTTCCGGAGCTGAACGTAGCGACCGTCTTCGACCGGATGATGACCGATTACGCGCCGGCCAAGATGTGTGCCGAGGCGCAGACTCCAAATGATTGCCATGGTTGCAATCATCGCTTTTCGCACCACCCAGCCATCGCTGAAAAAGGCATAAAATATCACCAAAGCCGCGAACGAATAGGACCAAAGGATATCGACGATGCCGTAATTATTGATACGCCGCGCGAGGACGAACGACAGCGCAAATAACGTGCCCATTCCGACGAGAGCAGTGACGAGGAGAAGTGGTGGAGCCATGGAGTTTTTGTCGCGCCGGCTTAGGCGATCCACGCGATACCCCCGCTGAGCGCAAGCAGCCCCGCTGGAATCCACCAGGCTACCGGACGGTCGTCGCGCAGGAGAATCTGTTGAGCTTTTGCGTTGCCCGGGACGCGCCAGAGTTGGACGAGGCAATAAATCGACATCGCAATATTTCCGAGCAGGACAATCGCGATGAACCAAAGCACGCGTGAAAGCCACGCGACCTCCTTGTACGCGACCCAGACATAGAAGGTGAAGAAGGCCCAGTAAGTATCGAACAGAGTGGCGATGAACCAAGGATGCCCACCCACGGTGCGCGGAATCGCGAAGAGTGATACTTGCAGGCTGGCCCACGTGGTCACGGAGAGCATGGAGGCGAGCACGACGCCAAAGAAAATGCGCAGGAACCAAATCACGGCAAAATTCAGAATGACAGATTGTTGGGCCGCGTGTGGACGGTTTGAACCACGGAAATATTGCGCATGGAGAACGCCACCTCGCAGTAACAGAAATAGTAATTCCATTTCCGGATGAAGCGTTCGTCGAAGCCGAGGGCTTTGACGTGTTCGAGCTTGGCGTGAAACTGTTCGCGCCAGGCCTGCAGTGTGCGCACGTAGTCACGGCCCTGGTCTTCGAGACTGTGCAGCACAAATCCGCCGTGCTGGGCGAAGAGCGTATTGAGCCGGTTCACGGACAGAAGCAGTGAGCCTGGGAAGATATGCTTTTGAATGAAATCCACTCCGTCACGAAATTGTTCGTAGCGCCCATCCGGGCAAGTGATGAACTGGAGTGCGATCAATCCGTCGCGTTTCAGGACGCGGTTGCACACCGCGGCGTAGTCTGCGAGGTAGCGGTGGCCGACTGCTTCCAGCATTTCAATGGAGACGATTTTGTCGAATTGTCCGGTGAGATCGCGGTAGTCTTGCAGCAATACTTCGATGCGATCACTCAGGCCGGCTTCGGCGATTCGTTGACGGGCGAGATCGTACTGCTGTTGTGAGATGGTCAGGGTGGTGACGCGGCAGCCGTAATGGCGCGCGGCATGCAGACTCCAGGCGCCCCAGCCTGTGCCAATTTCGAGGACGTGGTCGGATGGTTTGAGGTGAAGCTTGCGACAGAGTGCATCGTTCTTTGCGACTTGGGCTTGCTCGAGAGTTTCAGCGCCGGACCAGCGTGCGCCGGAATACATCATCGATGGGTCGAGCCAGAGGGCGAAGAAGTCGTTGGAGAGATCGTAGTGGGCGCGGATGTTGCGCTGGGCTTTGACGCGGGTGTTGGGGCGGAGCAAGTGGCCGAGGCGATTGCCGGCGCGCAGAAGATTCAGGGCCAGTGATTTTGCTTTTTGCGAGCCGGAGAGCGTGGGTGC
>JANYFP010000246.1 GCA_025362555.1 Verrucomicrobiota bacterium | reverse complement strand
ATTAGCGGTCACCTCCCCTGGCTTGGGTTCTGCTGGAAGCTCGTTTCGCTCTCACCCATCGAAAACAGCGAGGAACCATAAATGAATCTTTCTGCTCACACGGTTCGTCGAAATTCGCGCATTAGCCGCAAAAAAAGCGCGAACATGTCGCGCGATGAAATCCGGATTCAACCGGTTGGTTTTGAAAAGATCAGCTCCAGTTTTGCCGTAAAATCCGTTTCATTAAGCTTCCAACTTTTTCCGGATTCCTGATCTACTCGGACCAATAAATCCGCCCTTCGAATTCGTCGAAGGAGGCGTTCAGCGGCTCTTTGGTTCAGAGCTGCGGCGATTTTTTGTCACCGTCGGACCAGGCAGGAAACTAACCCCGTGTTTCTCTAAAGTTTGGCGAGAAACGGTGGACCCGGCCGGATGGTCTCCCACCGGAGCGAGCAGGTTATAAAGCTCGATCGGGGGCTGCTTCCGGAAGCCGGCTTGGAGGCCGACATATATGGCAGGAGTCATCATGGTGGACGGGTGAAAACCACCCGCGCCACAGTAGCAGAAACATGTTTCTTTGAAATTAGCCGAAGGGCTAGTTCAGGCTACAACTTATTCACTATTTTAACGGACCGGGTGGGGAGAGCCGACTGGCACCACGCGTGTGTGGGTTTGGTGGGTTGCGCCTGATCGAACCTTGTCGGGATTGGCCAACGCTTCACGCGCGAAAAGTCATCAAGCGACTGCGTAGTTGGACAAGCGACCGTGGAGCTCTTGCTTGAGCTCGCGGCATTCGGCATGGACTTGTGATTCGAATTTTTTCAGATCGAAACTGGGGAATACGCTGCCACGCAAAACTCGCCATTCCGCGGTGTCGGCGAGTGGAATCGGGTGGTCGCTGGGTGCGTCGCCGCCGAATCCAACGTGGTTGTGCCGGCATAAGTCGCGGGCGAGGGAGACAATGGCGATCAGCTCCGCATCTTCCGTGGCTTTTTCCGGAGTGTCGATCCAACGCATGACATTGGCAAAGCGTCGGGGCAGGCCGTGTTTATCGGCAAAGTGCACCGCCATTTCACGCGTGGTGGCGCCGAGAAACAGTCGCTCTGCGTCCGCCAGTTTCAGTTCATGCTCCCGGGCGTGGGCTAAGATGGCTTGGAACGCGAAGGGGTGAAGCCGGAGTAATAAAAGTTTACCCAGGTCGTGCAGCAACCCGGCAGTGTAGGCCGGGGCCTCGAGGCCGGAAAGTTCGAGGTAGTGGCAGGTGTAGCGGGCGATCCGGGCCGTGCCCAATTGAAACATCCAATAATGCGGCCAACTGGATAACGGGGGAGCCAACATCAGGCGTTCTTCAGCCGCGATCAGTGCCTTGCCTTGGGAAAAAAGTCGGAGCTCGCCGAGCAGACCGACCGCCAGCCGGGGATCTTCAATCACGGCGAAATCATCCTTGCCGGTGTGTTTGAGTTGATTGACGGCGATGAGCATTTGCGCCGAGAGGCCCGGGTCCTTGTCCACGAGATCCATCAGCGAATTGAGTGAAGCGGGGTGGCCATTGGCCGTCATCTGGAATGACGCGACGACGGAATCGATCACCGGGCAGCAGGCCAAGTTTTCGATTTCCCGCTGAAGTTGCGGCCAACTGGTGACCGGGCACCGATTTTCTGCGGCCGCGTTGGTCCAAACGGCCCGAGACTGCGCTTCCGCCGCGGCATTCAGTTCATGGCTGGTGAGGAAGCCTTCGGGTGACAGTGAGGGGTTCAGGTGGCGAAAAATAAGGCGCACGGAGAAATCCAATTGCTCCAGGTGCTGGTCAAATTCCGGCCAGTTTTCTTGCTGGGCAAAATCGATCAGTTCTTTCAGGCACGCGTCGACGCCCCACGCGCCGGCTTCTTCCGCTTTGGTGGAGAGTATTTCCAATTCCTCGGCCGCTGATTTGGCGGCTCTCAGTTCGGTCCACTTTCGCAGCGGAGTCCGGGCCACTTCGATGGCCGTCCGCAAGTCGTCGAGCATTTTATGCACGTGGGCGGGCGTGAAACCCATCATCTTACAGAATGAGTTCTCTTCTTCGAAGTGTTGCAGCCGCCAGGGATTGATCGCGGTCTTGGCGATTTCGGAAAAAATGGCGTCGTCGTGATACGGTTTGATCAGAAAATTTTGCGCATGCAGCGCGAGGATGCGCTTCACGCTGTCCCGGTCGCCATGCGCCGTGTAAACGACGACCGGCAGCACCTTTAATAAAACGTCATTCTTGAGCCGTTGAATAAATGCCAGCCCGCTTTCTCCCTTAAGCGCCAGCTCCACCAGCACCAAGTCCACCTTCACGTTGAGGCGGATAAAATCCCACGCCTCTGCGGCGGTTGCGACTGCGACGAAGCGATGGTTTCCCCGTGCAAGAATTCCCTTCATGGCTTTTTGAGCCACTTCGTCAGGATCAACGAGGAGAATGTACGCCATAGGGATTGGACCGCGCCAACCCCAGCCAGTTGCCTGTTTGGAATTAACAGTCCATTTGCATTATCGGCGCGTTGGCGCCATTCTGAATAAAAATCATCCCGGTGCGGGTGAATATAGGTCGAGGGGAAGTGCAAAATCCACTCGCCTGCGCCTGCTGGCGGGACAGACTGGCGCGCGTTTCACCAGCCGCTTTATCTGATGTCTTCAAGTTCCATCCCGGTTTTGATTGTCGATGATGATCGCACCATCGCCGCTGTGTTGAAGCAGGTCATTCAACAGCTTGGTGGTGGATTTACCTGCGAAACCGTGTGGGCGAATACCGGAATGGCGGCTCGCGAGGCCATCAAAACCCAACATTTTCAGTTGGTGCTGCTGGATTATTTACTGCCCGATGAGGATGGATTAGCGCTGCTATCCGCGATCAATCGGTTGCCCGATTCGAAACGTCCGGTGGTGATCATGCTGACCGGTGCGGGCAATGAACAAGTCGCGGTTGAGGCCATGAAAATGGGCGCCAAAGACTACATTGTGAAAACCCAGTTGGATTTCCTGGCTTTACGGCGCAGCATCGTGACCGCCTTGGAACATCGGCGCCTGGAGGAAAAGCTGGCGCGATCGACCGAAGAACTTCGCCGCAAGAATGTCGAAATGGAAGCTGACTTGGCTTTGGCCCGCGGCGTGCAGCAAGCGCTCTTGCCGCAAAGTTATCCCGTATTTCCGGTCGGCGTCGCGGCTGAGCGCAGTGTTCTGCAATTTTGCCATCGCTGGATTCCGAGTGAGAAAGTCGCCGGTGATTTATTTGATGTGTTTCCGGTCGGGGCGAATGCGGCCGGCATATTTCTGTGCGACGTGATGGGTCACGGCGTGCGTGCCGCATTGATCACCGCTTTGCTGCGCGGGTTGGTGCGGGAGCAGATCCGGTTGGCTGACCGGCCGGGAATGTTTCTGGCGGAAATCAACCGGGGCCTGCAGGCGCTGCTGGGCCAGACGGGTGATTTTGTTTTTGTGACTGCGGCCTACGTGATGGTTGAAGCGACGAGCGGCCGGGTGAGGGGAGCGATCGCGGGTCATCCCGCGCCGTTGCATTTGCGCCGCCGGGCCGGCGTGGTGGTGCCGCTGGTCCACCCGGACGGACCGGGCCCGGCGCTTGGTTTGCTTTCAGATCCGGTCTACGACGAATTGGAGCTGTGGCTGGAACCCGGCGATGCGGTTTTGTTGTTTACGGATGGTTTGTATGAGGCGGCGGACATCGCCGGGGTGGAATATAGTCAGAGTCAACTGCGCGCAGCGGTCGAAGCCCGGCTGGTCCACTCCACGCCATCGCTCATTGATGCGGTGCTGGCGGAAGTTCGCCAATTTCAGGGCGGCCGCGCCACTGGCAACTTTGTCGATGATGTCTGTCTTGTGGCGGTGGATCGGGCGGGCGAGCGGACACTAGAGCATATTAAATAATAGTGTAGCCGACTATTTGTGTAGGGCCGCTGCTTGGCGGCGGCCTTGCTGGGTGGGGTAGTGTTTGGGTTCGCACGTCTAGGCCGTCGCAAGCAACGGCCCTACATCGAAAAGCAGTGGCTATGGTTTTATTGAAAACGTTCTAAATTAAATTTCACCGACTGAAGTTTAAAAGTGTGATGGATTTGTAAGAGACCGTGGCGTTGAAATCTGCTATCTTCGCGACGTCTTGAATCCAACCCCCTCCGTTTGATGATTATTACCACTGTTTCTGGTCTCATGTTCGGTGTCGTTCTTGCCGCGGTCCTCACGCTGCTCTTCGGCGTCTATTCCATCGGCCCGACCGAGCGCGGTGTGCTTACGACCTTCGGGCGCGTGCAACGCATCCTTGGCACCACCGCCTCCGATCCGCAGCTCGGCGCGTTGCTCACGGCTGAGGAGAAATTGCGCTACGACTACCCGAACATTCGCGTCATCGCGCAAGGCGGGCCGTATTTCAAATGGCCGTGGCAGAAACTCTACAAGATCGACATGACCATTCAGACTATCGATATTACTTGGGACCCCGACATCAAGCAGGAGTCCATCGAGGCGGTCACGAAAGATAATCTCACGGTGCAAATTTCCGGCCAGATCCGCTGGAAGCCGTGTGAGCGCAATCTCTACGCGTATCTTTTCGGCATTTCGCATCCCGCCGCGCATGTTGTCGGCTATTTTATTTCGGTGCTGCGCGATCGGATCGCCACTTTTCATAGCGAGACGCACGACGGCGCGGTCGAGGGAGTTTCGATTAACGATCTCCGCCGGAATCTTTCGCTCATCAACAGTTTCATGGAGGAATCCTGTCGCAAGACGGCCGCGCGCTACGGCATCGATCTCGATGCCGCGTTGATCACGAACATCGATCCGCCGAGTGATGTCGATGAAGCGCTGGCTTCAATTAACACCACGCAAAACCAAGTAGCTGCTTCCATCAGTCAGGCCAAGGCCGACGCTGATCAGAAACTCAAAATGGCGGAGCAGGCCGTGCAGATCGCGGAAAATCGCGCCGAGGCCGAAGCCGCGCCTTTGCTCGAACTCGGCAAAACGCTTCAGGCGATGCACGCGCAAGGCGGCAAGGCCGCGCTCGATAGTTACCTGCGCAATGCGTCCCTCCCGCTTCGCGAAAAAGCAGCGCAAACGATTCTCAGCATTTAACGCCACCCCATTATGAATTTTCTCATTTCAGTCGTTGCCGGAGTTATGCTCACGTTCATTGGCGCGATCTTCCTGATCGGCC
The DNA here is from genome assembly GCA_025362555.1 of Verrucomicrobiota bacterium. Lineage (GTDB taxonomy): Bacteria > Verrucomicrobiota > Verrucomicrobiia > Opitutales > Opitutaceae > Lacunisphaera. The sequence continues at coordinate 17,470 of JANYFP010000246.1, read as the reverse complement.
TTGGCAATATTTTTCAGCTCTGGCGTGTGCTCCCGGAGCGCACCGTGATCGTCTACACCTTCTTCGGCAAAGTCGTCGGTCAGGTGGAAGAGCCCGGACTCTTTTTTCCGATCGCGCATTTCGGGCCGCAGGCATTGTTGTTTCCGTTTTTCGGCAAAGCGTACACCGTGCGCACGCCGATTCACCAGGCGTATCTCCGCAATCAACTGGTCAACTCCGAGGAAGGCGCGCCGATGGGGGTCGGCATCTGGTTCGAGATGTACGTGAACAACCCGAAGGCCTTTCTTTTTCAAAACTCCGACCCCATGGGTTCGCTTAAAGCCAACGTGGCGACCGCAGTCGTGAAACAACTCTCCAATCTCAAGCTTGATGTGCTGCTCGAGAATCGCGACGCACTCTCGCGGAAGGTGCGTGAGGAAGTTTCGCCCACGTCGTCGCAATGGGGTTTCAATCTGGGTTCGACCTACATTCGCAAAGTAGCTTTTCGCGATCAGGGCATGATCGGTGAAATCCAGCGCAAGGTCGTGAATCGCCTGCGCCAAGTCACCGCGGCCATGCGCCAGGCTGGTGAAAACGAGGTCGCGATCATTCATTCCGAGGCCGACAAAAAAGCCTCGCAACGCCTCGGCCAGGCTCAGGCCGTTCGGCCGCAGGTGGTCGGCGGCGCGCTGGCGGAAATCCAACGCGTGCCCGAAGTGGCCACCGCACTTTTCGCGTTGTTGGAAATCCAAGCGACCCTCAAGAGTCCGGGCAAGGTCACACTGTCCTCGGGCGGCGCACCGGGAGTACTGCTTAATAGTTAAACTTCGATCCGCTTCGTTTGATCTCAGCCGAGTGCGGTTTCAATTAAACTGTAGCCGGGGGCGCCGACCCCGGTGTCTGTGCGTTTCTCTCTCGGACCGGGGTCAGCGCCCCCGGCTACAACAGGGATATCCGGCTACAGTTTTATTTAAAATGCTCTAGACGTGCGAATCCAGACACAACCCCGCACCACATGGCCGCCGCAAGCAGCGGCCCTGCACCAAGAGTCGGCTGCACTATTATTAAATGGGCTTCAGTTCGCGAACTTCGCCAGCTCCTCGTCGGTCCATGGTTCTTCGCGGCCGGCGATTTCGCGCCGGACTTCCGCGATGAGGGACGGCGCAACCGGCGGCGCGTTGTGGCCCCACGATTGGCGGAGAAACGTGAGTACCCCTGCGATGGACTCGTCATCGAGCGCGCGCAACGGCGGCATGACGCGACCTTCGCGCTCTTTTCCGCAAAGGACGATTCGGGCCAGTGCGCGTTCGGCGCCGAGAACGTAGCGGGAATAAAGCAACTGTGGCGCGAGCCCGCTCAGGCCTTCGCCATGCGGTTGGTGGCACGCCGCGCAGATGGCGGCGAATTGAGCGCGGCCTTTCTCAAAGAGAATCTTTTGCTCGGGAGTCAGGCGCGCAGCGATCACCGCAGTCTCATTTTCCAAGCCCGGCTTGCCCGGCCATTTCAAGAGGCCAATTAATTTCGCGGCTTGGATTCCCACTGGCTTCTCGGAGTGCGTGGCGAGCTCGATCAACGAATTGGGCGCGACCGGCAAAGTGCCCGGCACGGGCTTTCCTTCCGGCGTTTTAGGCAGAAAGCGTTCAATGCCTTTGAGCAGCGCGGCCTGCGCCCACACTGAAGCTCCTGCAGCCGGCGAGAGCGTGGCGAACAGGCCGTTGATCGCGGTGGCGTCGCCGGATTTTAGGAGCGCACTGGTGGCGAGCGTAACGGCGGGGGCGGAGCCGTCACCGTTTGGTTCGGCGACGGCAACCTTGATGAATTCAAGTTCGCGTCCGACAAGACCGCTGACGATCGCGTCGGCGATGAAGGGTTGGCGGCCGCACTGCGTTGCAATATCCGCCAGCGTGACAATGGCGGCAGGCGTATCCGAGGAGCTGAGTGAAAGTGCTTTTTGCAACGTGACGCGTGGTGTGGGATTTGACGGGAGATCGCGCACGCGAGCAAAAATTTCCTGGTCGCCTGCCTGGGCCAGCCATTTTTCCGAGAGACGAATCGCGGCGGCGCAGACGCGCTCGTCGGTGCTGGTCAGCGCGGCGAGGACGGTCGGTCGGTCGAGTTGGCGAAGGCCTTCCAAGGTCCAGAGGGCGTGCAATCGGCCGAGCGCGGGCGACGTGGAGGAACTTGCGAGTTCGCGGAGCAACGGCACAGCGGCCGGATCGGCGCGTTCGACGAGGAGGCGTTGGGCGGTGTCGCGCCACCAACTGTTGGGCGCGTGCAAATGGCGGACGAGTTGTTCGGTGGTTTCGTGCGCCAAATCGAACTTCGCCTGCGATATTTTTTTCCCCGCCGGCACGATGCGATAGATGCGGCCCAGGCCGTTACCCGCAGCGAGATCACGTTCTTCCACTTGCCGGCGCAGGTAGGAAGTCATGTAGATGCGGTGTTGGAGAATGCCGTGATACATGTCGACGAGGTAGAGCGCGCCATCGGGTCCGTTGGTCAGGTTAACGGGGCGGAATCGCTCGTCGGTGGAGGTGATAAATTCCGTGCCTTCGTACGCATTGCGGCCGATGACGGCGCCGTCGTGTTCAGTGAGCATAATTCGCTTCACGAGATTGGCGGAAGGCTCGCAGACAAACGCATTTCCGGAAAACTCCGCGGGGAATAATGCGCCGCGATAAATGAGTGGCCCGCAGGCGGCGGTGACGGCGGTGATTTTCCCTTCGGCATTCAGGGTCTTGTAACCGCGATTGACCCCGGGCGTGACGCGGCTCGGCCAGAGGGGTAAATCGGCGCGAACAATCCCCACGTTGCTGCCGGCTGGGGCGGCGAGGTACGGGTTGCGTTTGAAATATTCCGTGGGCACGAGATCGGCGCGGAGAGGATCACTGTTGTTGTTGTGGAAAAGGCGCCCCGTGTCGTCCTGCGTGATGCCCCATTGGCCGCGTGTGTCGGTGGGCTCGCGCGTGAACTGGCCTTTGCCTTCGTAACGAAAGCGCGTGGTGTGGTTGGCGCTGTAAATCCAGTTGTCGAGTGCGCGCAGCAGGCCGTTGGCTGTGTGTTCCGGATTCGTCGTGATGCCGTAGTCGGCGGCGACTTCGGTTTTTTCATCGGAGACGCCATCGCCGTTGGTGTCGCGGCAAAACCATAAGTGCGGAGGCTCGGCGACAAGGACGCCGTCGCCAATCAGCGCGAGCGCACGGGGCATCACGAGTCCGTCAAGAAATACCGTGCGCTGGTCCATGCGGCCATCTCCGTCCGTATCGGAGAGCACTACGATGCGGCCGACTTTCGCGTCTTCCCCGATGCCGTCGGGATTGGGCATGAAGCCGCTCATTTCGACGACCCAGATCCGGCCGTCGGGTCCGAAGGTCATCGCCACGGGATTGTGAATGAGCGGATCGGCCGCGACGATTTGGATCTCGAAGCCGGGTGCGATTTGGAAGGTTTTCAGGGCGGCTTCGGCACTCAGGATCGGAGCCGGTGGAACCTGGAGGTGGGCTGGCAGGGGGCTCTGGGCTTCGCCGGCCTTGTCGCCATTTTGCGCGAACAGCGTGGTCGTGAGAGCGAGAGTCAGGCCGAGGACGCGTGCGGGTATTTGCCTTGTCCGTATGTCGGAGCCTGCGGGCAAGCGATCCGATGAATGCGACTGCGATGGGCTCGCTGAATCGTTTGCAAGCAAGCTCGGACAACGGAACGAATCGATGAACGTCATGGAGGGGAGGAATACGTTTCTTCAGCTGGCGCTGATCGGTGTGGTGCGGATGCTTACTCTTCCGGCAAGGGTTGATCTTTGGTCTCCGGCAAAAAGGGCAGCACCGCCAGGCCGAGCAACAGCACGAGGCTTACCCACAGTCCGGCGGAGCGAAACGCTTCGAGGTCGCCGCCGAGGCTCTTGGTGATTTTGCCGACGGTAAATGGCGCGGTCGCCGCGACGAACCGGCCAACGTTGTAGCAGAAACTCGTGCCGGTGCTGCGCAGGCTGGTGGGAAAAAGCTCCGGCAAATAAATCGCATAGACCGCGAAAACCGAGAGCTGGCCGAAGCCCATCAGCGGAATCATCCAGTAGATCTGGCTGATTTCGCGAAGGCCTTTGAAAACGAGCACGGTCGAAAGAAACGACAGTACGATCGCGAGGCCGAAGGCAAAGCGCCGGCCTTTTACTTGGGCGACTTTGGCCAAGGTCATCATGCCGATGAAGCCGCCGATGTTTTGTAGCAGCAGGCCGATTGAACTCCAGTGAGCCTTTTCGCTGGCGAGTGCTTCGGGTGAAAGATTCGCGGAGGCCAAATGCTTGGCGACAATGGAGCGGACAATTGTGGGATGAAAATTACCGATGCCCCAGAGACCGACGATGCCCGCGCCGCACATCACGAGCCCGAGCCACGCGTGTTTGGACCATTTCGGGTGGCGGAGCAGGCTGAGGTACGAGCCAAATTTCACGCCGCGCCTGGCGCCGTCTGCACGAGCGGCGACCCATTTGGCCGGTTCTTTCAATCGACCGATAATAAATACGCAAAGAAATGCCGGCACCGCGCCGACCAGAAACATGACTTGCCATTCCTTCAGTGCGAAGGGCAGCAGGTGTTTCGCCGCGAGGATACTTATCGAAATTCCGATGAGGGCGGCGGTGATGTTGCCGACGGTGGAGAGCGATTGCAGCAGGCCGAGCGCGGGAGCGCGGGTGCGGTCAGGCACCGAGTCGGCGACAAGTGCGACCGCCAAACCAAAGACGCCGCCGACACCCAGTCCGGTTAGAATGCGGTAGGCGCAAAAACTTTCGTAGCTGGTCGCGAATGAACTGAGTCCGGTGCAGAGCGAGTAGAGCAGGACGCAAATACTGAGGACGCGGGCGCGGCCGAAGCGGTCGCCGAGCGCGCCGAAAATGAGCCCGCCGATGGCCCAGCCGATGAGAAAAAAAGAAGTGGTGTACGAGCCGAATTCCGAGAGCCGCGCCTTTTCGGTGACGAGGGTTTCCATCGCGCCGTCGCGCGCGAGATTGAAGAGTTGCTGGTCCAGGCAATCGAAGAGCCACGCGAGTGAAGCGACGCTGAAGACGAACCAGTGTTCGCGGTTGAAGGAACGCCACCACGGCGTGGCGGGGAGGGAAGGGGCGGTCATGAAGGGGTAATAAATTTCCGGCGAAAATCGTGCTTGGAGGATTTCTAAAAGAGAAAGCAGGTTGGGAGGTGGAGCGCGTTGACCTCAACGCGCTGCATTGCGCGGCCCACGTTTCGGAAGCGTCCTGGGGTCAGGCCGCTCCACCTTCGGGCGGGGTTTTCGAAATTGTGTAGCGGCAGGCCTCCGTGCCGGCCGGCCCCGGAGCGCGAGTAAGTGGAAGATGTCGCATTCGCTCCGTAACGCTGGTCGATCCTATCGGCTCGTCCACGCCAATCCCACAGGCGCGGAGGCCTGTGGCTACTCGATCGTTGCCTCAATTCAATCACACGCCGATGGCCGCGTGGGTTTTGGACGATCAGCATGGTTGAGCTTGTGATTTCGGGTTAAACTAATCGCACTGGCTTGCCGGATTCAGCGGACGCGTAGATCGCGTTGACGAGTGCGACGGCTTTGCGGCCTTCGTGACCGTTGAGGGCGTGGGGGCGGCCTTCGCGGATGGCATCGACGAAATCCTGTAATTGACGGCGATGACCTTCGGTGCTGATCGCGCTCGGATTGCTCGCGCCGGAGCCGAGAGAGTTGGATTGGCCGGCGGTGCGAATGGCGTCGTCCTCCGGACGCGGGTCACGGAATTCCCAGCGCACGATGCGATCGTCTTCGAGGACAATCGAACCGTGTTCGCCGCACAGTTCGTGGCGGCGCGCCCAGCCCGGCCAGAGTGCGGTGCTGGCTTCAAAGGTCCCGAGTGCGCCGCTGGCAAACTTGAGCGCGGCCACGGCGGTGTCTTCGACTTCAATCCCGGTGTGCACGCGGCGCGTCTGCCACGCGAATACTTCTGTGGGCAGGCCGACAAACCAGAGCAGCAGATCGAGGCCGTGGATGGCTTGATTGATGACGGCGCCGCCGCCGTCGTTGGCGCGCAGGCCGCGGGGAGGCGTGTAGTATTGCGCGGTGCGGTGCCACTTCACGTAATTGCTCGCCAGCACTAACCGCCCGAGGCGGCCGGCGTCCACGGCGGCTTTCACGGTGCGCGCGCCGTCGCCGAAGCGGCCCTGAAAGATGGGCGCGATGCGGACGCCGGCGGTGTCGGCGGCGGCAAGAATTTTGTCGGTGCGAGCGGTGTCGATCTCAATGGGTTTTTCGATGACGACGTGTTTGCCGGCGTGGATCGCAGCGAGGGCGGCTTCGAGGTGCGCGCCGCTCGGGGTGGTGATACAGATGATGTCGATCTCAGGTCGCGCCACGAGTTCGGCGATGCTGGTTGCGATGAACGGCACGTGGTGTTTTTCGGCGAACGCCCGCGCTTTGGTTGCGTTGCGCGTGGCGGCGCCGAGAAGTTTCGCGCCGGTGACTTGGGTGATGGCTTGCGCGTGAAAATCGGCGATCATGCCGAGACCGATGATGCCAAAGCCGAGGGGAGTTGCTGCCATGCGGGAGAGGGAAGTGAGGTGAAAGCCGAACGCCGGGAAAAGCTTTGTCGACGCACGGGAGATGTCGAGCGCTACTCCGCGCTTCTGACTGTCCCGTGGGGAAATCCGTTTACTGGCCGCATGCCAAAGGGATTGACTTGCGGCGGGTGCGGGGCGTCTTTTCGTGCATGGCTCAAAAATCGGACGGCATGAATTACGCGCCACAAGGCAAGCCCAACGCGGTGGTGCAACCTGGCGACTTCGTGTTTGCTGCGGCCTTTTTGGAACACGGTCACATTTACGGCCAGTGCAACGGTCTCATCGAGGCCGGTGCCACGCTCAAGTGGGTTTACGATGCCGATCCGAAAAAAGTGGAGGCCTTCTGCGCGAAATATCCCCAGGTTAAAGTGGCGCGTTCGTTCGATGAAATCCTGGCCGACTCAGCGGTGAAGCTCGTGGCGGCGGCGGCGATTCCGTGCGAACGAGGGGCCATTGGCTGCCGCGTCATGCAGGCCGGCAAGGATTATTTCACGGATAAAACTCCGTTCACCACGCTCGAGCAACTCGCCGAGGCGCGGCGCGTTTCGCGGGAGGCGGATCGGAAATACATGGTGTATTTCAGTGAACGTTTGCACGTGGAATGTGCGGTGAAGGCCGGTGAGCTCGTGCACGGTGGCGCGATTGGCAAAGTGGTTCAAGTGCTCGGACTCGGGCCGCACCGTCTCGGCACCGGCCGGCCGCCGTGGTTTTTTGAAAAGGAAAAATATGGCGGGATTTTGTGCGACATCGGCAGCCACCAATTTGAGCAGTACCTTTTTTATAGCGGCGCGACCGACGCGACGGTGACGCAGGCGGCGGTGGGCAACTATGCGAATGCGAACACGCCGGAGTTCGAGGATTTCGGCGAAGCTTCATTGCTCGGTGATAATGGCACGAGCAATTATGTCCGCGTGGATTGGTTTACCCCGCCCGGGCTCAGCACGTGGGGCGATGGGCGTTTGGTCATTCTCGGGACGAAGGGTTACATTGAGCTGCGGAAGTACGTCGATATCGCGCGCGATAAACAAGGCGACCAACTCTATCTCGTCGATGACAAGGGTGAGCAGCACCTCAACGTGGCGGGGCAAGTGGGCTTTCCGTTTTTCGGCGATCTGGTGCTGGATTGTCTGCAGCGCACCGAGCGCGCGATGAGCCAGGCGCACGTTTTCAAGGCGGCCGAGCTCTGCCTGAAAGCGCAAGCGGCAGCGAAGCGGCTCACGCCGTGATGGGGCAGTCCGAGACGGCTCCAGCCAATTCTCGCGCAAGCTGTGCGAGAAAGTCCGGTGCGGTTAGGGCGAAAAAAGCGGTCACATGCTCCAAAGATTCGAGGCCGAGAAGCTACGCATACTCGTTTCATTACTGACCAGTTTATTTCGCATGATTCGTGTTTCGTGGGCACCCTGGATGGACTGATCCCAAACGCCCAATACTTTTATACGAAGGTCGCAGAGCACGCAGAGCAATCTTCCCTGAGAGGGCGAAAGGAATGGCTCAGTAACTCCAATGCTCGTGGGCCAGCGGCATGGCGTTAAGCTTCTCGCGGCGCAATCGCCACTGTGGCAGGTGCTGGTTCATGAGCGCGACGAAGCGGTCGTTGTGTTTCCGCTCGATGAGGTGGGCGAGTTCGTGGACGAGAATGTATTCGAGACACTGGGGTGATTTCTGCGCCAGTTCGAGGTTTAGCCAAATGCGTCGGGCCTCGATGTTACAGGTGCCCCAGCGAGTTTTCATTTTCCTGATGCCCCAGTCCGCCGCGTGGACGCCGAGGATTGGCTGCCATTTCGCCAGTAACTCAGGGATGCGTGCCTTAAGTTGGGTGCGATACCACGCTTGGAGAACGCGGTTTTTTTGCGCGGCCGTCGCTTCCGGGCGGATGTGGAGCTCAAGGCGCGATGATGTTCGCAGGCGGACGTTGGCCTGACCCGGGTGCGGGAGAACGCGCAGCCGATAGCGCCGGCCAAAGACGTAGTGGCTCTCACCGCTGACCAGCTCGCGCGGCGAGAGACGGGGCTGCGCGGCGAAGCGTACTTGCTGGCGCTTGATCCAACCGAGCTTGCTGATTACTGCGACGCGCACCGCTGCATCGGTCACAGCCAAGGGTGTCGCTACCCGCACACGACCATGAGGTGGATAAACGCCAAGGTGCAGATTCTTGATCGCCTTGCGGGCGATTTGCACTGGCAAGCCGCTTACCACGATCTGACTGTGTTCAGTATTCATGCTGGTTTCTCGCCAGTTCGAGCAACTTATCGGCGACGATATCGACCGGAGTTTGTCCGAGGTAGGTGCCAGCGTCCTCACCCCAGAGCCGAACGGTTTCAGCCTTTCCAGCGGCCGTGGGTTTGGACGAAGCCTCTTCCAGCGCAGCCAGGATGGCATTCCTGATTTTTTTCTCTTTGAAATGGTGGCCGCGCCAATCGTCCTGCTTATGTGTCCGCACTGCTTCATCCACTGCTATGGCCAGCGCTTCGTTCTTGTCCAAGTTGTCATAGAGCGTGCGCTTCGCTTTGGTATCAAGCGCTCGCGGATAGGCTGCGCCTTCCGGTCCATTCTTTGCCTGCCGTGTTACCAAGGCGACTTGACGAAGATACTCTTGATATTCGATCGCACCCTGCTTGCGCTGGGCAATCAGTGCATCCAGCAGGTCGGACATGCGCTCGTAGTATTTCGGGTTGATCGGCGATTCGTCGATGATGAGCTTCCGGACGTTGTTCTCGATGGTCTCGGCAGCGGCATTTTGGTTTTTCCGAATGCCGTCAGGGAGCGCGTCAACCGCCGCCGCCCCGCCGCGCTCCACGATGAGTTGGATGAGTGAAAGATCGTCGAAGGCCGACACCGGGCGGCTTTCCTCCGCGCGGATGTAGGTGTCGATCAAGTGGCGCATGGCCGGCTCGTAACGCTTCAGGTCGATGGCGTCGCCGCTGTGATTTTTGACTTCGTCGCGGAGATTTTCGAAGTGCGTTACTTCGGCCTTAATCGTGGCGGCTTGCGCGGACGAGTAGCCGGCCTCTTCCATTTCGTTGGCGAGAGCGGCGTAGGCGCGCACGAGGGCGGCGGTGAGTTTGTAGAGCGCGAGACGCTGCGGCTCGTTGGCTTTGAGCTGGCCGATGTTGCCGTGCTCCTTGGCCGAAAAGTAGCGGAAGAACGCCGCTTGATCCTTCGGTTTTTCCACCGGTTCGCAGAGGGCGCGGACAGCTTCAAAGGCTTCTTCGAGTTTCTCGCGGCCTTTGGTTAGGCGGTTCTCCAACAGGCCTGCGACGTCTTCCTTGGCGTAGCCGTCGAGCGCGCCCGAGGTGTAGTCCGCCACGGCACCTTCAAGGCTTTTGAAGAGATCCTTGTAGTCGATGATGTAGCCGTAGTCTTTGTCGTCACCGTCGAGCCGGTTCACGCGGCAGATGGCCTGAAAGAGCCCGTGATCGCGCATCTGTTTGTCGATGTAGAGATACGTGGCCGAGGGTGCGTCGAAGCCGGTGAGCAATTTGTCCACCACGATGAGGAGCTTCATCTGGCCGGGCTCCTTGATGAACTTTTCCTTTACCGCCTGCTCGAAGGCCTCGGCTTTATTGATCGCTTCCTCCGGCGGTTCATTGAACCAGTCGGCGAGCATTTTCTGGTAGATGCTGTATTGCCGGAGTTTTTCGGTCAGGCCCTCGCCGGCCTCCTCGCCCTTGATGTCGGACGGAGACGGTTTGTAGGAGGTGACGATGGCGCACTTGCCCCTGAGATCCGTCTCGGTGAATAGCTCGTAGAATTTGCACGCGCTGTAGATGCTGCCCGAAACGAGCATGGCGTTACCTTGTCCATTCTTCAGACGCTCGCAGCGCTCCATATCCATGAGGATATCGGCCACGATTTTTTTGAGGCGGTCCTGCGAGCTGAGCACTTTCTTCAGCGTACCCCAGCGGAGTTTGAGCTGGGCTTTCGCAAGATCGGTCATGCCCTTGGTCTTGAGCTCGAACCACTGGTCGATTTTCGTTTGCGAGGTGAGGCTCTGGTCGATGTCGCGTGCTTCGTAGCGCAGATCCAGCACCACGCCGTCGCGCACGGCTTCGTCGTATTTGTAGGTGTGGATGTAGCGGCCGAAGATTTCCAGGCTGGTCTGCTTGTCTTTCTTGAGGAGCGGCGTGCCGGTGAAGCCGAAGAATACGGCATTCGGCAATAGTTGTTTCATCGCTTCGTGCAACTGGCCCGACTGCGTCCGATGACACTCGTCCACGAACACGTAGAGATCGCCCTTCGCCACAAACCCGGGCGGCAGCGCCTTCTTCACTTCCTCGACGTAGGCCGCGATGTCGCCGACTTCCTCGCCGTCCTCGACGCCACCGAATTTATGGATGAGTGAGCAGAGCAGCCACGGCTGGGCGAGATTGAGTTTGGCGATGAGGTCCGCGCCGCTGCGGGTGCGATGGATCTGTTCGTTGACGCCGTTGAAGGTGTCCGAGATTTGCTTATCCAGCTCGGTACGGTCGGTGATGATGAGGACGCGGGCGTCGGTGCGGTTTTCGCGGATCCATTTGGCGAGCCAGACCATCGTGAGACTTTTTCCCGAGCCCTGCGTGTGCCAGAGGATGCCGCCCTCGCGGCGACGCACAAATTCTTGCGCGGCCCGTACGCCGAAATACTGATTGTGGCGGCAAAGCTTTTTCGTGCCGGCGTCGAACACCACAAAATCGTGGATCAGCTCCAGCAGGCGTGGCTTGGCGCAAATCTGGAGCAACGCGCGGTCGAGCGGGTTTTCCACCGGGCTCTCCTCTTTCCAATTGAGATAATATTTTTCCTTCGTCTCGACAGTGCCGTAGTGCACGCCCTGCGCGTCGCTGCCGGCCATCACGAGCTGCATCGTGGAGAAGAACGGCTGGATGAATTCCTTCTTCTGGTTGTCGAGATTCTGGCGGACGCCTTCACCAATGGAAACGATGGAGCGCTTCAGCTCGAGCACGCCGAGGGCGATGCCGTTGACGTAGATCACCACATCCGGGCGCTTGGTGCTGGCCCTGGCGTCGACCCCGGTGACGGTGACCTCCTCGGCGATGGCGAAATGGTTTTTTTCCGGGTGCGCCCAGTCGATAAGCCAGACGGTTTGGCTGTTTTCGCCGTGCTCCGCCTTCACCTTCACGCCGTAGCGAAGGAGTTCGTACACCTCGCGGTTGCGGTCGTAGAGGCTCTTGGCAGAATTGCCGGCGGCTTTTTCGAGTACATGCAGGGCTCGCGTGATGAACACCTCATTTACGCCACGCCCGGCCAACCACGGGCGCAGCAATTCCGGCTCGACGTTCCGGTTGCCGGCCCGGTCGGCCCAGTCGCCAAGGTAGGCGTAGCCGAGCTGTTTTTGAAACAGGGCGACAACGCGTTGCTGGGTTTTCCTTTCAATCTGGCCGATGGTGCTCATGGCGAGGCCTCCGGCGGGACGGTGATTTGCGCCAGTTTGGCTTTGCCCGCATCGGTCAACCGATACCGCTGGAGACGGCTGTTGGGTTTTTCGGGCAGGGTGTAGGCGATCAGGCCGTCCGCCAACAGCGATTTGATGGCCCGTCGTAGCGCACCCGATACTTCACTATGCCCGAGGGTTTTGGTCAGGTCCGCACTAGATTGTGAGCTGGACGCGAGAAGCATGAGAACTCGCGCAGGAAGGGGGAGCGAGTTCCACTCCGGCCCGACTCCGGCCTGACTCTGGCCTGACTCTGGTCGCGGTCCGAGTGGGGTGATTGGGGTAGGCTTCGGGGTAGTGATTGGGGTAGTCCCCGTTCGTTTGTCTCCGGCCGCCACGGCGGCCAGATAGGCGGGAGAAAAGGGGAATTCGAGCGTTATGTCGCCCGGCGTGTAGTCGATCACGGGAGCGGGTGTGCCAGCCTCGTGGCAGGCGTCGAAGATCCGCTGCACGCCGCGACCCCACGCCTCGATCTCGCCGGCGCGGAAGAAGGTGTGCGCCACGTCGGGGTTGAAGGGGCGGGAGGAATGCGCGCCGAGCAGTTTTTGCACGGTCCAATTTTCCGGCAGCTGGCCGGGGTTCCAGATTCTCAGGCGATCCGCATAAACCCGGATCTGGATGGGCGCGCCGACCGCATAGTCGCGATGAATCAGGGCATTGAGCAACGCCTCGCGCAGCGCATCCTCCGGCATGGGCAGCGACTCGATCCGGTGGATGCCTTCGTAGCTGATGGCCGCCTTCAGATATTTCGCGAGCAGCACCTCGACCGTCTTTTCCGTCTGCGTGAAAAGGTCGCCATGAATTTCGTCGTGATAAAGCAGGTCGGACTCGCTGCGAAAATAGCCGACCTTGACGAACGCCCCGGTGACGAAGCGCTCCGGGTCGGGATGAAACAAGAGGACCGCCGCGCGTTTGAGATGGGTGCCGTCGAGCAGGTTCAGTTTCTCCACCAGCCCGGCATCCGGCTCCCGCAGCAGCTCCGCCGACAAGCGACGGCTCCGCGTGGCCAGATGGCGGAACCGGGCAATCGCCGCCGACGAAAGATCGCCCACCGAAACGTGGGGCACGGGCACGCCGTCCCAGGTTCGCCCCAGTTTGCGCAGGAGAAAACGGTCGAGGGCCGCGCCCTTCAGCTCCTGCTTGGTGCTGCCGCTGCGATAGTGGTAGGTGCCTTGGTAACTGATCGGCGAGGGATAGGGCTCGACGACGATTTCGATCAGGTCTTTGCCCGCCTCCGTCAGCAGATTGACCTCGACCATGATGCCGAGAGTGTCGCGAATTTTGTTGGGGAGGTCTTGGAGCAGCTTCGCCGCGTCTTTCACGCCGACCGGCTGGCCGGCATCGTTGCGTCCGATCACGAGCACGCCGCCCTCGGCGTTGGCGAAGCCGCAGATCCATTTCAGAAATTCATCCCGCCACGTCTCCTTCCATTCGATGTGCTGGTTCTCGGGCATGGAGATTAGGTTGAAGGAAAGGGGGTGACGGTAATCGGGCGGGGCAGCTGCACCATTTCCAAAAATTCCGTCAAAGGCACGGCTGAAAGCGTGGCCGATTTTCGATCTTGATCGCAGAGGCGGAAGGAGGTGGCACGGAGATCACGGAGGATGAAGCCGGGGATTTCCTGATGGATCGGAAACTCCGGCCGGGCTCGGTGGGATCTCCGTGTTTTCTGTAACATGGTTTGATTTCAGCCGATGCCAGGCAACCGAATCCTGCCGGTGAGCAATTCCTGCATCATACCCTGCGTGAGGGCGCGGGTCTTGGCGCAGCGTTTAGTGACGAAACACGGGGTTGACAAAACAGGCAGTCAATCTTCTTTTTGTAAACATGGCCTCCGAACTCCCCGACGTCTTTGCGCGGCGCCTGCAGCAGGCTCGCGCCATGCGGTGCCTCTCCTTGCGCGCCCTCGAAACCGCCATGCATGGTTTCGTGTCCCACAATGCCTTGGCGAAATACGAACGCGGCGACATGTTGCCCGGCAGCGATGTGTTGATCGCATTGAGCGATGCACTCGCTCAGCCGGTGGATTTCTTTTTCCGCCCCTTCAAAATCGGGGTCAGCCAGGTCCGCTTTCGCAAAAAGGCCCGCTTCCCGGCCTCGCGTCAGAAAGCGGTGAAGGAGCTGGCGGCCGATTTCGTGGAACGCTATCGCGAGGCCGAGGAACTCGTGGGCGATGTACGGATCTACGCGGCCCCTTTGCCTTCTCGCCTTCTTGGCAGCGTCGAGGAAGCCGAGCGCATGGCGGACAAACTGCGCGAGGTGTGGCAACTGGGCCATGATCCGCTGCCCAACGTTTTCGAACTCATGGAAAGCAAAGGCATCAAGGTGCTCGAATTGCCCGATGAGAATCGCGATTTCGACGGCCTTTCCGCCGACACCGATGCCGGCCCGGTTGTCGTGATCGCGGCGCATCTAAACCAAAATCTCCCGCGCAAACGCATGACGGAAGTGCACGAACTCGGGCACATCGTGCTCAAATTCGATCCGAAGCTAGATGAAAAAACCGAGGAGAAGGCGGTCGCCGCGTTTGCCGGCGCGTTTCTCCTGCCGGCCGATACTTTTACGGAGGCCTTTGGGCAAAGCCGGCAACGGTTCACGGTCGCCGAACTCGTCGAGATCAAGGGACGCTTTGGCGTTTCGATCATGGCGATCATGCGCCGCGCCCTGTCGCTCGGGCTGATCACCGAACAGACCTACAAAGGCTTTTGCGTGGTCACCAGCGGCTGGGGCTGGCGCAGCAAAGGCGAGCCGGAGGATGACCGCTACGCCGGGTGTGAGTCTGACGGACGCTTCCGCCAACTGGTCCGTCGCGCCGTGGCGGAGGAAATCGTCAGTCTTTCGAAAGGCGCTGCGCTGCTGGGTGAGCCGATGAGCCGGGTTCGGCACGATATGGAGCAAATAATCGGCTGACCGTGATGCGCATCGCGGTCAAAGACGCCAGCATTTTGATCGACCTCGCCGAGGGAGATCTGCTGGGGCTTTGGTTTCAGCTCAAGATCGACACGCACACCACCGACCTCGTGCTGCGCGAGGTGAAGCAGGAAACCCAATGGCAGCGCGTCTCGCCCTTCGTGGACGCGGGCCTGCTCCAAGTCCACGCGACAGCTGCGGCACAGATCGCGGCAGTGGTCACTTTTTCCCAAACCCACGGCATCAGTCTGCCCGATGCCTCCGGGGTCTTGCTCGCCCGCCGGTTGCAGGCCTGTTTGCTGACCGGAGACCGCCGCTTGCGCCGTACGGCATAGCCGAGGAGATCGAGACGCACGGTTTGCTGTGGATTTTGGACCAGATGGTGGAGCATGGGGCGTTGATCAAGTCCGACGCGGCCCAGCGCTTGGAAAAAATGCGGTCATCAGGCAGCCATTTGCCGCAGACGGAATGCGAAGCCCGATTGAAGGCGTGGCGGGCGTAACTTAGACGAGGCGAATCCTGCCGGTCAGCAATTCCTGCATCATGCCCTGCTTGAGGCGCGGGTCATGCTTGACGGCCACGGTTACAACTTTCCGCCGTCTCGCAGTGCTTTCTCGTAATCCTCACGCGAGAGCGGGCAGTCCAACAGATCGATAAACAGTTTCTTGGTGAGCCCGCACTGGCGGGCCATTTGCGCAAGTAAATGATCGTCGATGTCGAAGCCCTTGCCATGGCTGGTCTTCGTAAACCCCCTCGCCTTCTTTCCGTCCTTGGACTGGTAAATGAAGTAGTTGTGGTCCGCCCCTGCTTTGGTGGAAACGAAACCTTTGCGCCGCAGGCCGCTTTCGACGTCGGATTTATCGCGTGGCATGGTCAGGAATTTTAGCCAAGGCGAGCAGCGCTCGCTTCAATTGCTGCGCCGGCGCGGAAAGGCCCGCATCCGACTCCTGGGCATATTCGTTCCAGAGCATACCCAACTGACCGCGCAGCTCTTGCAGCAATTCTCCCCGGGTGGAAGCAAACACATCGAGATCAAGTGAGGGCTCTTGCAGATGAATCAGCTGCTGATCGTCGCCGAGGAAAGGGTCGAGGCGCAACGGCTCCGCGAGCGGTGCGCCGGGCTCGAACTCCGTGATCACGAAAGGCGAGAGATCGAGCTCCTCGATGCGGGAGACCTCCACGATTTTCCGGGGATGGCCGTCTTCGGCATCCACGACCCGGCCGGTCACCTGAATCAGGTCACGTCGGTTTTCAAACAGCATGGGCTCCAACGATTCGTCGTAGAGACATTCCAGTGTGCGGCCCTTGGGTACGTAGAGAATGGAAAGTCGATGTTCGGAAAACGCGATGGCCTCAAGCTGGCCGGTGATGGTGCGGATGCTCTGACGAGGTGCCTGGGGGCGAAGGACGGATTCGATGCGGGCTGACATCACTTCGTCGATGCGCACCGGGGCTCCCACGCAGTTTCTGAATTCGTAGGCGTAGCCTGCCCCGGGTGGTGGGACCATGCCGCGCAGGCAGTCGAGCATGCGCACCCGCAGGCGCCCATCGGGTACCAGGCGGAGGAGCTCGCCTTCATCGGCCTTCAATGTGGCGTGGGAGAAACCATGTACCAACTCCATCACGCGGGAGACGTCGCCGGTCGGAACCAGGTTGGGCCGCAGGTCGCCTACGCGGCCGGCCACTTTGAAGCTGCCCGGCTCGGGTGGGCGGCAATGCAAGGTGTAGCGTTGTTGGATTTCACCCGAGATTCGGACCCGCTGCCGGATGGTGCGATTTTCAATCGAGAGCGCGCCGAAGTGAATGAGCTGCTGCAATCCTTGCAGACCTTGCAGGAGCAAAGCGACTGGGACCTCGTGCCCGCCGTCTTCGGGGAGGATGCTGAACTCGATAAAGTCGGGATGAGGCGAGCCGGACATGGCAGGCAAGTTCACCGCGTTACCAGCAGGGGGCAAGTGCCAACTGCGGGGGCTACGAGGCGAATCCTGCCGGTCAGCAATTCCTGCATCATGCCCTGCTTGAGGGCGCGGGTCTTGGCGCGGCGCTCCTCCAGCGCCGCCAGCTCCGCGTCCATGTCCGTCAGCACTGCGGCGATGGCGATTTGTTCGGGGAGTGGGGGAACAGGCAGAATAACAGCTGACAGGATTCGGCCGTTTGTCAGGGCACGAGTCGTATAAGACGCTTTGGAGATGATCTGTTTTCTGACAAAGGCAGAGTCGAAACAGTAAGCATTGAAATCGTTCCGCAGTCGCTCGTTCTTCGGGCGCCCTCTGAGGATGAAACCGCTGAATACCGTTTGGCTCGGCTCATCGATCATTACCGAAGCAATTCCAATTTCCTCTGTAGTCTCGGATGTCCGAGTGAAAAAAACGTCTCCTTTTTTCACATCGAAGTTCTTGGTTTCTTGAGGAGTGAGCGACACCCGACCTTCGAGCTGCGCAGAGCGGATCACGGAGTTTCCGAAAACATCCATATAATTTACGATAGGTGTTCCGTAGCCGAAAAACCCTTTCCCTTTGTTTAGGCCGTTCTTGAAGGTGAACAACTCTCCAAGACAGACCTTATCCCACTCGCCGTGGAAGCC
>JANYFP010000241.1 GCA_025362555.1 Verrucomicrobiota bacterium | reverse complement strand
GGCGCCAGAGCCAATGTGGCAGTCGACGCAATCGACCCGCGCATGAGAGCCGCGTTGGTAAGTGACGAATTCAGGATTCATGGCGCGATGACAGACCTCGCCGCAGAACTGGACGGACTCCGAATAGTGGTAGGTTTGGTAGCTGCCAAACGCGCTGAGCATGATGAAGCAGAGGGCTCCAAGGCCAAAAATAACCAGGTATTTCCGTTGGGTCGGATTGGTGAAATCCAGTCGCCATTTATCCGGTGCGGTGGTGTGCTTGATCGCCCAGCGGCGCTGCGCCCATGCGCCGAAAAACACCATGATCAGACCCGTGATCAGAAATCCCGGGGCGACAATGTAGGTGAAAATACCGAGGTAGGGATTCTTGTCGCCCTGCGTGAAATCCATCCACGCGAGCAGCGTGAAAGAGAACAGCGCGCCCATGGCCACGACGCTGCCGATGGCGCTGATCCAATTGTTGAACGCCGACTTTGGTTGCGACTTCGCAAGCGGCGGGATGGGGGTGTGCTCAGGCGTGGGTGAGGACATCGTGTGGGGAGTTAGGCGTTAAAAACATTACCCACGCCAACCCGGCGGGGGCCGCTTCGCCATGGGTAGAATAACAGAAAAGGGTCAGGCCTTGAGCTTACGCACGTAGGCTAGCAAATCCTTGATTTCATCGTCCGAAAGCTCCGGCTTATAGGCTTTCATTTTCTCTTTGCCGGCTTTGTCGGTGATGCCTTGGGCAATGACGTTGATGATCTCGTCATCCTTCATCTCGGCCTGAACCTTGGCATCCGTGTAGTCCTTCAATTGGAGCTTTTTGCCTACCTTGGTCTGGCCTTTGCCATCGGCCCCATGGCACTTGGTGCAATGATTTTCCCAGTTTTCCGAGGCAGGCGCAGCGTAACTGAGGGCGGCACCGAAGAGGAGGACGAGACTGGCAGCGGTGATTTTCGTGAGATGTTTCATGATTGAGGTGGAATGATGATGAATGAAAACGAAGTCAGGCTAGTTACGGTTGAGGATTCCGGCACATTTACTTTGCCAGAATTTGGCCGCCCTTGCTGCGCATGGCTTGTCGAGGTTCGCGCAAGGCTTGTGCTGAGGGCAGCGGGCTCTCCGCCGTATACGCATTTATTGTCGTTTTCACAAAGGGTGGGGATTGCTGCGCAAGATATGCGCAGCCGCTTTGTTGGTCTTCAGTCATGATGGGAACCTAAACCTATGATACCGTCTCAATCGTCTCCCGCCTTATTGAGTGGATTGCGTTACGGCGACTTTATCGCTTTCTTCCGGGCTATGTATCATCGCCTTTCTTGCGTGTTGCTTCTGGTTCTTCCTCTCTGGCTGGCCGCCTGTCGTGATTCGAAGGTCGCGGTCTATCGTATTCCCAAGGAAAATGATGTTCTGGTTGCAACCGGTGCGCCGGCCGCCGCGCAGCCCGCCAGCACCCGCGGTGCGGGTAACATGGCCGGCGTCGCGGTCGCCAATACCGCTGGAGCCGCGTTGGAATGGACCGCGCCAGTGAACTGGACGTCGAAGCCCGCCTCCGCCATGCGTAAGGCGACTTATATTTTGGGCGGGGAGGGCGGGGCGACCGCCGAACTGGCGGTCACTGCTTTTCCGGGCGATGTCGGCGGCGACCTAGCCAACGTGAACCGGTGGCGTGGTCAACTTCACCTCGCTCCCATCGCTGAGGCCGACTTGGCCGGAGCCGTGACTCCCCTCGTCGCCAACGGACTGAAGATGCTGATCGTCGATCTCGCCGGCGGGACCGCAGATAACCCCCAGCGCATGCTCGGCGCGATCGTCCCGTTCGAAGGCGCCACTTGGTTTTTCAAGCTCACGGGATCGGATGCGTTGGTCGCGAAGGAAAAATCAGCGTACCTTGATTTTCTGCGCACGGTGAAAGCATCCGCGGTGACCGCGCCTGCGGCAGTTTCCCCGGTGCCAATCGTGGCCACCGTTGCGCCGTCACCCGCTTCAGTCACGATCGCGACTTCGCCCGTTGACATGGCGAATTCGGTCGTGACCAAGGCGGAAGGCTCCGAACTTAAATGGACGGTTCCGGCGAATTGGCAGAGCAAACCCGCTTCCGCGATGCGCAAGGCGACCTACATGATTTCCGGCGAAGAGGGCGCGAACGCCGAACTCGCCGTCACGGCCTTCCCGGGTTCGGTCGGTGGTGAACTGGCCAATGTGAATCGCTGGCGCGGTCAAATGGGCCTCAAACCGCTCGGCAGGGACGAAATTGCTAACTTGCTGCAAAAGATTGAGGTTGGCGCGCGAGCTGGCGAATTGGTGGAATTGAAGAATGACAATCAAATCATGCTGGGACTGATGCTGGCAGATGGTGATTCGACAGTGTTTGTCAAACTCGTAGGCGATCCGG
>JANYFP010000207.1 GCA_025362555.1 Verrucomicrobiota bacterium | reverse complement strand
GTCTGCTGATCGCAGACTGTTGGTCGGAGTTTATCCCCGACTCTTGCGGGGATGTCGGGCGCATCGCCCGACTCACAACGGCAGATCATTTATGAGGCGTCTGAGTTGGAAGATTTTTTGAGGTTGGCGCCTCGCGGTGTGCGAGGGCACCCCGCCCACCGCATAAATTGGGGAATTTGTAGGACGGGAAACTTAAATTTTTGGTGCGAAGATCGAAAGAGTTACTACCGTGAGGCCATGCAAATCACGCCACTGGGCGACACCGCGCTGATTCTGGAATGGGGGGACGTCATTGACGAATCCACCTACCGGCGCGTGCATGCGGCGTGGCAGGTATTGGCGGCGGCGCCGTTGCCGGCGGTGACGGAGTTGGTGCCGGCTTACACGACGGTGACTTTGTTCTACGATCCTAATCAAGCCGTGCAGGCGGGTGCGGCGGAGGATGGAATTGTGGAATGGCTCAGCGGGAAAGTGCGGGAACGGTTGAAGAATCCTCCGAAGGTGGAAAAATCCAAGGGGCGTACGGTGGAAATCCCCGTGTGTTATGGCGGTGAATTTGGGCCGGACCTCGGGCTCGTGGCGAAGAATGCGAAGCTCTCGCCGGAGGAAGTCATTAAGCGTCATAGCAAGGCGGACTATCTGGTTTACCTGATTGGTTTTGCCCCGGGGTTTCCGTATTTGGGCGGGCTGCCGAAGGAATTGATCACGCCGCGTCACGCGAAACCGCGGATGATGGTCGCGCCGGGATCAGTGGGAATTGCGGGCAACCAGACCGGGATTTATTCGCTCGGCACCCCGGGAGGATGGAATTTATTGGGGCGGACGCCGCTGAAGTTATTTTTGCCGAAGGAAAATCCCCCCGTGTTGTTGCGCGCCGGGGATCGCGTGAAATTTCGCGCGATCACGGCGGAAGAATTTGCCAAGCTGGAGGCGGCGCGATGATCACGGTAATCAAACCGGGTTTGTTGACGACGGTGCAGGATCTCGGCCGGCCGGGATATCAGCAATACGGCATTGTGGTCGGCGGAGCGCTCGATGCGTTTTCGATGCGCGTGGCGAATTTAATTTTGGGCAACGAGGATCATGCGGCGGTGCTGGAAATGGCGCAGACCGGGGCGGACTTGCGTTTCGAAAAGGAATCGCTCGTGGCGTGGTGCGGCGCGGATTTCGATGCGCGGATCGGAGCGGAGTCGTTGCCGCGGGATCGGGCGGTGCGCGTGGCGGCAGGGGAGACGATCAGTTTTGGTTTTGCACGGAGCGGACTTCGGGCGTGGCTGGCGGTGGCGGGCGGAGTGGATGTGCCGCTCGTGCTCGGCAGTCGCAGCACGTATCGTCGCGCTGGCATTGGCGGGCATCAGGGGCGGCCGCTGGTAGCGGGGGACGCTTTATCTTCGGGCGCCCCGGGTGAGCGCTCCGGACATATTTTGGCGTCGTTGCGCGTGGCGGGTTGTCGCGCGACAGGCTGGACGGTTCGGCCGCACACGCTCGGTGGCCCGGTGGTGGCAAGCACGATTCGCACGATGATCGGGCCGGAATGGTCGTAGTTTACCCCGGAGGCGCAACGGGCATTTTTTTCGAGTCTGTGGGTCGCCACCAACGAGGCGGATCGGATGGGTGTGCGCTTGCAGGGACCGGTCTTGGGCTTGGTCAAGCCGCGTGAAATGATTTCATCGGCGGTGAATACGGGAGTGGTTCAGGTGCCCGCAGCAGGGCAGCCGATTGTATTGTTGCCCAGCCGCCAGTCGGTGGGGGGCTATCCGCGATTGGCGGCCGTGGCGGCGGTGGACGTGGGGCGTTTCACGCAATTGCGCCCGGGTGACACCGTTCGTTTCAAGGAAATCACTCTCGCGACGGCGCACGCGTTGCACCTGGCGCGGGAGCGTGATCTCAAACTTATCCGGATGGGCTTGACGCGGCTGACGGGGTAATTGGGCGATGTCGCGCATCGATTTGAATTGTGATGTGGGGGAGGGCGGCGGGCGCGACGCGGCGCTGATGGCGTTGATTACGTCGGCGAATATTGCCTGTGGGATTCATGCCGGTGATGTGGAGACGATGCGGACGGCCGTTAATTTGGCGAAGCGGCAAGGCGTCGCGATCGGGGCTCATCCCAGCCTGAATGATCGCGAAAATTTTGGGCGAAAGGAAATGCGGGTATCGCCGCGCGAAGTTTATCTTTACGTGCTCACGCAGACGAAGCTGTTACAAATTATCACGCGGCAATGCGGCGCGCGCGTGAGGCATGTGAAACCGCACGGCGCTCTCTATAATATGGCGGCGCGTGATCCGATGCTGGCGGATGCGGTAGCCAATGCGGTTTACGAGGTGGATCCGTTGCTGGTGTTATTTGGTTTGGCGGGCAGCTGTTTGTTGGAAGCGGGGTGCGTGCGCGGGTTGCAAGTGGCGAGCGAAGTGTTCGCCGATCGTACGTACCAGGCGAATGGTTTGCTCACACCGCGAACGCAGCCCAATGCGATGATTACGGACGAAGCGGTCGCGGCCGCCCAGGTGTTGCGCTTGGTGCGGGAGGGCGTCGTGCGGGCGGTTGATGGCACCGACGTGGGCGTCAAGGCGGATACGGTCTGCCTGCATGGCGACGAAGATAAGTCCGTGGTTTTCGCGCAGAAAATAAATTCTGCGCTGAAGGCCGAGGGGTTTTGGCTGAAGGCTTTTGGACCGTGATTCGGGCGGAAGAATGGCGGCGAAATTTTACCACGGAAAATACGGAACACAGAGAATGAAAGGCAGGACGCGTGCCCTTGTTTTAAACTAAGCCATTCAGTCGAATAATCGTTCTGTTGATGAATGGCGCGATGCGCTCAGGAGAAAACGCGCCCGGAGGTCGCGTTCCACCCAATTCAACTGCAGTGATCGCTCGTTCCCGCCGGCCGATTATATTTCGTAGACAAATCCGGGACGCAGCGCGCAGGACTGGCCGGTTGACTCGATTGTGACCGCACAAAGGTCGTCTTCAAAATCCTCGCGTCCGGTAAAATTGACGATTTCGCGCACGAGCAGATCGATTAAGACGCGGCCGGATACGACCGCATGGTCGCGCAGGAAGCTACGCAGGCGGGCATCGCCAAACATGGCGCCCTCGGCGTTGCTCGCTTCAAAGAAACCATCGGTGTAAGCGAGCAGGGTGTCGCCAGCGTTGAAGGGAATCGACTGGCTGGAATAGACGAATCCTTCGAGCAGTCCGGCGGCGGGCTCAGGGCTTTCGAGCTGGAGCGAATCGATGCGGGCGGTCGCGCCGTGAACGATGAGCGGCGGCGGGTGTCCGCCGTTGGCGTAGGTCAGTGTCGCGGCGGCGGTGTCGATGATGCCGTAGAAGGCGGTGGCAAAAACGGGTTGCCCGGTTTGCTGGATGATCGGCATCAAACAATGATTGATTTCGGCGAGGACGAGAGCGGGGCTGCTGGCCCGGCGGGCAAATTCCTCGACGACGCCGCGGATCAGGGCGGTCAACAGACCGGCGCGGACGCCGTGGCCCATCACATCACAAATTAAAATTCCGCATTGGGTGTCGGAGAGTTGGAGAATATCAAAAAAATCTCCACCCAAGGTGGCCGCCGGGATGTACCGGTGGGCGAAGCGCAGTTCGCTGGCCTCGACGGGTACCTCGCGTGGAAATACCGGATAGACGTGGGGAAAGAAAGACTCCTGGATTTGCCGGGCCATTTGGACATCCACTTCCATCACGTCGGTGCGCTGTTGGAGTTCCTGTTCCGTGCGTTTGCGCTCGGTGATGTCGTGACTGATGCCGGCGAGGCCGGTGATTTTTCCGTGCAAATCGTGCAAGGCAACCTTGGTCGTCAAGGCCCAACGATTGCGGTCGGCTGAAGCGAAATCGGATTTTTCTTCACTGAGAATGGGCGGGCCACCGCTGAGGACACGCTGGTCGTCGGCGACCGCCTGGCGGGCGCGTTCGGTGGAGAAAAAATCGAGCGGGGTGCGGCCGCTCACCTGGGATTGCTCGGTGGCACCGAGGGCCAGGAGGTGTGCGCGGTTGTTTAGGACATAGCGGCCGGCGGCATCCTTGACGTAGATA
Organism: Verrucomicrobiota bacterium; assembly: GCA_025362555.1. Taxonomy (GTDB): domain Bacteria; phylum Verrucomicrobiota; class Verrucomicrobiia; order Opitutales; family Opitutaceae; genus Lacunisphaera. Next base: position 1,746 of record JANYFP010000207.1, on the reverse strand, counting down.
CGGCTGGGCAGATGGTCGATGATGGTGCGCAAGAGGGTGCGCTCTTCATTGAACTTATCCTCGGCGAGTTTGGTGGCGGTGATATCGCGCGTGATGCCAAAGGTGCCGATGACCTCACCACTGGCGTCGCGCCAGAGCATCTTCGTGGTGGAGACCCAGGCATCAGTGCCGTCGAGGAGAATGTTGTGTTCGATTTTGCTGATGATCGGCTGGCCGGTGCGGAGAATTTCCTGTTCATCGCGGAAGGCGTCGTCGGCGTGCTCGCGGGAGAAAAAATCGTAGTCTGTTTTGCCCATGCAATCCGCCGAGGAAGTGGCCCCGAGCGAACGAACGTGAGAGGCGTTGTTGCGGACGAAGCGGCTTTGCCGATCCTTGAAATAGATGTGGTCGGGAATGGTGTCCATCAGCACGCGAACGATTGATGAATCGAGGATCGCGTCGGCCGGCAGGAGCGAGGAAAGGTCGGTTGGGGCACCAGACATAGTGATGAGGAGAGAATGAGAAAACCGGTCCATCATGCAATCACGCGCTTGCAGAGCCGGCGGAGGGCTTGTGCGGGGCGAGATAACCTTGGGCTGCCAGATTTAATTCGGAGACTGTCTGGCCCGGTTGTTCCTGGGCCCGGCACCCTGGCTCGTATGGCGCAGGCAGTGACGACTATTAGTGAGCCTAAAATTTCAACGGACGATTATTAGTTCGGTTTGGGGTGTCTCTTCCGATGGAGGTAGCCGCGTGCTTGCACGCGCGGATTGAGCGTCGAAGGGAATATTCCGCGGTGAAGGCGCGGGGGGAGTCGGAGCGCGAGCAAGCGGCTGATATCGCGTTCGCTCGGTAACGCTGGCCTGCGAGGGAGGGGAGGAGTGAGCGCATGCCGAATCTTCGGCGCGATCAATCCTGTGGGGATTCGGTTTTGTTTCAGCGGCTGATCCACGCTAAAAACAGCAGTCTGTTAGTATTACTCTGTAAGGTTTGATGTGGGCGGGGCGCCCTCATTCCGCATTTTTTTGCCTTCATTGCGCCTGCCTCGCGGGGTGAGGGCACCCCGCGCACAAAATCACCCACTTCAGAGGACTGACGTGAAACCTAACGGAGTAATATTAGTTGTTAAACCTGAAGAGGGCGACGTCGCCGTCTTTGAAGACGTATTCCTTGCCTTCGAGGCGGTATTTGCCGGCTTCGCGGGCGGCGGCTACGCTGCCGAGGGTGGTGAGATCGACGTAAGAAACAATTTCGGCCTTGATGAAACCCTTCTCGAAATCGGTGTGGATGACGCCTGCGGCTTGAGGTGCTTTCCAGCCTTTGACGATGGTCCAGCAGCGGACTTCTTTTTCTCCGGCGGTGAAGTAGGTCATCAGGCCGAGTAAGCCGTAAGTGCCCTTGATCAGAGCTGAAACGCCGGAATCATCGACGCCGAGATCCTTGAGAAAAGCGGTGGCTTCCTCTGGCGGAAGATCGATGAGTTCGGATTCGATCTTCGCGCTGATCGGCACGTAAGCGGCGTCGTGGTGGGTGCGGACGAACTCCGCGACTTTTTGCACGTACGGGTTTTGTTCCGCGGTTGCGAGATCGGACTCAGCGACGTTGCACGCGAAGAGCACGGGTTTCGCGGTGAGCAGCTGGAATAATTTCATCATCGCCACTTCTTCGGGTGTCGCGACGAGAGTGTTGGCGGTTTTGCCGGAATTCAAATGCGGGGTCAGTTTTTCGAGCAGGGCCAATTCGATGATGGCCTCTTTGTCACCGGAC
>JANYFP010000194.1 GCA_025362555.1 Verrucomicrobiota bacterium | reverse complement strand
GTGCTCAATTCAGTCCTCGATCAGTGGACTCCGCAGAACCAAAACCGCAGACGATTAGTCGAAGAGGTAACCGTGGATTTCGCCCCTCCATTTTGGCGAAATCATTAGCGGTTAAAACGCCTTTAGAATCGAAATGGATCCGCCTTCATCCCAAATTCTGAAGTTCGATCTCGTCACAGAGCTCACAGAGTTCGGAAGGAGCGAGTGGCGAGATACTAGTTGTCTGGTGATCGTTGAAATTGATTTCACCTGCTGGGCGACAGTGCGTCTGGACAATCTTCTGGGGCATTTCTCTGTGCGCTTTGTGCTTAACTCGGTGTACTCTGTGTCCAATTCCTGTTTCTAGGTTGAGACCCATACTCGGGGGCGCCGAGTACGGTGAGCTCCATTATCTTGTCGGAACATCACCAGTCCGGCTCGACCGGTGATTCAGCGTTTGGGATGAGCGTTTCTCAGGCTAAACGGAGAGTGGAATCGCTTGCGAAAGTGTCTTTTTTTGCGCGCGCTAAATTTTTCTATCTATTGATGAATAGAAATTTAATGATGAAGCGGAATATTTATTACACTAATTCCCACTATTTTAGTTTACATTAAAATAATCTAGTATTCGTTTCGCCGTGGCTCCACGCCGCGTAGCGCGAGTCATTTCAACTTCCCGATTTTTCTTGGCCGACCACGGCGAGTAATCGGGAGATACCAAAAAATCGGGATTCCGGACGACCGGACCACGCCCGGAGTCCTCAAAATTCCGTCCGCCTTCCGTGAACTTCCGTCTTCGCTCACAGCCCGTCGTGGTCAGCTCGCTTCCGCTTTTCACCTTCGCCAGCGCTTTGGCGATGCGGGGAAGCGTGCGGTTGCTCCGCACCTGGTTTTCGAGTCGCGGCTAAACACCCAACCACTGCGAACCATGCCTCTCGTCATTTCCAATCCAATCGCTCGCTCCGATTTCCTGGCAGTTCCGAGCTCATCCATTGATCTCTCGCGTTACCTGCCGTCACCGATGGCGTCGCGGTCGCTCCTTCTGCGCATTCTCACCACGACCTTGGTTGTCCATCTACTCTTGGTTGGCTTCTTAGGTGCCGGATTACCGAAAGCCCAGGTGCGTCCCAAGCGAGCCGCAGTTCCGCCCACGGTCGCAACCCTCCTTGAGGACGTTAAACTGCAGGAAGAGCCGCCTCCGGAAGAATTGATCAAACCAGTCGATCAGAGCCAGGTGCTGTCATCACCGGAATTACCCGCCGCGTCCACAGTGGATCTGCCCCCGCTCGGCGAGGTCGAGAGCATCTCGGCCGTGCCGGCTTCAGTGCCCGTGGCGTTCGGGCTCGAGGTCACCGGTCGCGTCCGGCTCGTGAAAGACGCAGCGCATGCCTCCGGGTCCGTCGGGGGCCGGGCCTTGACTCAACCGGTGGCGATTGACGGAAATTCCTCGCAGGAAAAAAATCTCCATCTGCCAGCGCTGAGCTATCCCGTGGATGCGCTGGCCCGCCAACAACAAGGTACCGTTGTCCTCGAGTTTCACACTTCCGCCACCGGTGAAATCTACGAGGTGAAAGTTGTCACGGGGTCGGGCTTTCCCTCCATCGACAAGGCGGCGTTGAACAATCTCGCGAAAGGCCGGTGGGCCGGCGCGCCCGGTTACTTCCTGAAGACCTACCAATTTAAACTGAACTAAATTTTCCCGCTCAACCGAAACTTTTATGCACTCCTTCTATCTCGCCAACATCGTCGTCGATACTTTTCTCCATGGCGGTATCATCATGTGGCCGTTGCTGGGCCTTTCGCTTTTCGCTCTCGGCGTGATCGCAGAGCGCATCCTGTGGTGGGCGGCCGCCCGTCGTCGTCGCGATACTGATCGCCTGACCCGAACTTACGAATCCTTGGCGCGCGGTGATCGCGAAGGCGCGATCAAGTTGGCGGAAACTTCAGCTGATTCACGACTGCGGGTGATTGCATACGGTCTCGTCCATCAGGAGTCCGGTGTGGAAATCGCCATGCAGGTGCGCGCGACCGACGAACTTAAACAAGCCCGGCGATTCCTGAATGCCATGGACACGATCATCACCCTCGCGCCGTTGCTGGGTCTGCTCGGCACGGTCACGGGGATCATGCAGTCCTTCAAATTTGTGGGCGGCGATCAGGAATTGGCGGCCGCCAAAGTGAGCGGCGGCATCGGCGAGGCGTTGATCGCGACGGCGGTCGGCCTCGGCATCGCGATCACCACGCTGCTGCCATTCAATTTGTTTGGCGGACAAGCGGAGGAATTGCGCGAGGAAATCGAGACAGTCAGCAAGAATGTTCACTTACTGGACGAGAAATCCAAGCCAAAGCGCCGCGAGAATAATTACGAGAACGCCGGCGTCGCCCGTTAACCCTTCATTCCCATGCACGGTAACACATCATCCCGCGGCGGCCGGAAAAAGGCGCGCATCGAAATCATTCCGCTGATCGACATCATGTTCTTCCTGCTCGCGTGCTTCATGCTCGTCAGCCTCACGATGGTGAATTCGAAGAGCGTCAAAGTCAGTCTGCCCACCGCGACTACCGGCGACCTCGAGAACAAACCCAACACTCTTTCGATTTCGGTCGATTCGACCGGCGGCATCTTCCTCGACAAACGGCCGATTGGAAAGAACGAGCTCCAGAGCGAACTGACCCGCACCCACAGCGAGAACAAAAACACCCGCGTGGTCATCTCAGGTGATCTTGAGGCTCGGCACGGCGCGATGATCGCGGTTCTGGACCGCGTGCGCTCCTCCGGCATCGAGAACGTCGCCTTTCAAACGCGTGATCCGGAAAAAACCTCCGCGAGTCGCACCAGCACGCAGTAATTTTTTAGCACCATGGCCCGATACTTTGACTACATTAATCTAACGCTGCTCGTTCTGCTCGGCGGTCTCTGCGTATTTCAATGGACGCATGAGAAGGAGTACGCCCTTCAACTGGCCGAACTGCGACACACCGCGGCGAGCCAGTCCGATAAGCTGTCCGTGCAAGGTGAGTCGCTGCAACGCGCCAACGAGGATATCGAAAGCTTTAAGCAGGAGATCATCGCCTTCAAAACGCAATCGGATGAAAACAACGCCCTCGTTCGTCAGCAGAAAGCGCAGCTCTTTGTGCTGGAGGAGGAGAAAGTAAAGGTTGGCCGACAGCTCGCTGACTGGCAAAAAGCCCTCGAGGAATACAAGAAGGCGATCACCGGTCGGGACGAAAATATCAAGACCTTGCTCGACCAGAGAGAGCAGCTGGTCGTGACCAACAAGGACGTGGCGGCCAAAGCCAATCAGGCAGTGCTCGCCTACAATGATCTCGCGGCAAAATACGAAGACGTCGTCACGCGCTACAACACCCTCGCGACCCAGTATAAGTCCGAGCACGAGCCCGCTCCGGCCGCAAAGTAGCCGCACCGCCAGCTCCGTTTTCCACTCCAGTGACGCACTGGAAAGATTTTTCACGCTCAAACCACACCCACTTTTTCATGAATCATACTCAATTCAGTCACAATAAATTCGCGCAGCGGGATGCCCAGTCCGCCTCCGTTGCCGCCTTGACCAATTGGAATACCGCCCGCCGGCGATTTACCCTTCTTACAAAATCAGGCCTCGTCGTTGCCCTCGCGTCAATCACGGCCAACGTCGGTTCCGCCCAGGAAAAACCTGCGGATAAGGCTCCTCTCGCTCTTTCGACGACGGTGGTTTCCGGCATCGCCGGTCCCGACACGTCGCCCAGTGCCGAATTAGTCGCCGCCCAACTTGCGGCGGTTCCCGGCGCCGTGAAGCTCGTTGAATCCGCAGAAGTGGAGCGCGGGCGGGTGGGTACTTCCGCCGATATCCTCGCGTTTCAACCGGGCGTCTTTGCGGCGCCGCCGGCCGGCAGCGGCGACGGCATCAAGCTTTCCATTCGCGGCTCCGCGATCGCGCGCACGGCGGGAAATTTCTTTCGTGCCGGGACCTTGTTCACGTTTGACGGTCTGCCCGTCACGGGCGCGGGCGGTACCCCGTACGAACTTTTTGAGACCTACGGTTTAAACTACACCGAAGTTCTCCTCGGTGGAAACGCCTTTGATTTCGGCGCGCTGCAACTCGGCGGTGCCATCAACTACGTCACGAAAACCGGTTTTAATTCCTCGCCCTTTGAGACCCGCGCGGATTTCGGCAGCTTTGGCTTCCAGAAACTCCAAGTGTCTTCCGGTCAGGTCGTCGGCGACGCGGACTATTTCATCTCCGTGGCGTCACTGACGATCGACGGGTTTCAAGCGCACGCGAAAGGCAAGGCCTTGGGTTTCGCCGGAAACTTCGGCTACAAGATCTCGCCGAAAATCAGCACTCGTTTCTTCCTGCGCCATCGTACCACCGAGAACGAAAATCCCGGCAGCATCTCGCTCAACGAACTCAAGGCCGATCCTTCGCAGCCTAATCCGAATAACCTCACCAACGACACGTATCGCACGCAGCCGGGCTCCACTTGGATCGCGAATCGCACGGCGATCCAGATTGATGCAAATTCGAAATTGGAATTGGGCGTGGTCTACCACGATGCCCCGATCGATATCTCGCCGAAACCATCGTCCGGGAATGTCGGCACGCCGCTTTCCGACGCCGAGCGCAGCATCTGGACTTTCCGCGATTTCACCATTCAGGGAAAATACACGCGCGCGGATACGCTCTGGAATCGTCCGAGCACAACCACCGCCGCCTTCTCCATCGACCGGGAATACGATGCAGACGTCAACGCCTACGCGAATAACGCCAATGTCACGACCGGCCCGCGCGCATTCCGGAATCTCCTAAAGACGGCGAATTATAACGGTTCCGAGGACAGCTCGGTGCGCCTCATCAACGAATTTGGTCTCAACGAAAAATTCGCGCTGACCACCGGCCTCGGTCTGGCCTACATCCGACGCGCGGGAGAAGTGACTTATTTCCGTCCCGACTTGCCGCCGCTCGCGCCCGCGCCCGGCGCCGTGGGCAGGGAGATCGATCGCAATAACACGTACTTCACGCCACGCCTCGGCCTGCGCTACGAGGTGAATTCCCAGCTGACGCTTTACACCAACGTTACCCGCTCGATCGAGGGCCCGAATTCGTGGCAGCTCAATCGCGGCTCGCAAGGAAACTACCAGTACCACGATAACATTAAGGATCAGAAAGCGATCGCCTACGAACTCGGTGGCCGCGGACAGGTCGGAGCATTCTCCGGTAGCGCTACGGTTTTTCACACGGACGTGGAAGACGAGCTTCTGTCAGTTCCGATTGTTCCGGGTGACCCAAGCAAGGGCAGTTATACGTTTAACGGCAGTCCGACCTACAAGCAGGGCGTGGAACTCGCCCTCGACGTGGTGCTGTGGAG
>JANYFP010000189.1 GCA_025362555.1 Verrucomicrobiota bacterium | reverse complement strand
CTGGTAGTTGCGTCCACGCACGTCCGTAAATTTCCCGCAATTCGACGAATTGCGCGTTCAGAAAGCCCTCAAGCTAGGTGCCTCCAATCCGATTTATGGATCTGGAATGGATTCCGCCACGCACACGTATTTCAGGATATTACCGACGGTTGCAGCTGCTCTGCTGGCCTGCAGCCTCACCGGTTGTTATTCGGGACCACGCGGCACCACCACTGCGCCCCGCTCGTCGGTAAACCGCGACCTCGCACTCACGCTCGCGAAAAGCGTCGCCACCAGCATCGGTGGGCACGTCTATGCCATCGCGCCTTCTGGAAGCATGATCCCCACCCTCGACGAAGGGAGCATTGTCACCGTGGAACGGGTCTCCTTGGATAAACTGAAGAAAGGCGATATCGTTATCTATCGGAATGCAGCCGGGGTCTCCGTGATTCACCGACTCTACGAACGTCACGATGACCGCTGGTATGTACTCGGGGATAACAATACCACCATAGATCGGGAAACCGTTTCGTCCGCTAATTTTCTCGGGCGGGTTTGCGCCATTTTCTATACTTCAGCGGAAATACCGCGTGGCACTCAAGCCGGCGTTCCACCGCAACTCACCGCGGTCGCGAATACACCCTGACTCCGACTCCGCGCACACGGCCCGATCAATCGGGACTGGGCGCAATCACCGAATAGGTCGACGTCACTCAATCGCACTCAGCTCGCGTGAACCCCGGCAATGCGGTGGATGAAAGTCTTCACTGACTCGCGATCCAATTCGATGATGGGACGATGCATGTTCGGAAAAAGGTGGTGGCCTTCACCCGCATCATTGAAGCGCATATTGCGCACATCCCACCCGCTTCGCGCATAATCTCCTTCGGCCACTTTCAGCTCATCACCCTTTCCGGAAATACAATCCTCCGGCACAAAGCATAGAGTTAAAGGGTTCTCACCCTCGAATAGACAGCCCGTCCGTCCGCCGGCGATTACAGTGGGTGTTTTCATAAATTCAAAATGAAGCGTGAACCATTCCCGCTGAAGTAAACCGACCAACCATTAATCCGCAAACCCAAGGACAATGTATGCTATTCAAATCGTGAGCTATTAGAATTCAGCTTACTTCCAAAGCTGAATTCGCCCGCCAAAACAATCGAATTTACAGTGGCAAAGCGCCGGTCTTCCGGCTCCGCACTCGCGAACTGATCACTCCGGAAAACACGAGCAACCCCAGGAGTGCCGCCGTAGTGGAAGGCTCGGGAATTGCGGTGACCACCAGCGACAATGAAGTCGAATCCTTGGTCAAAATCGCGGAAAATCCATCATGAGCCCCGATCGAATAATTCGAAAGATCGACGACCGAAGCGTTGCCGAAGTCGAGTAACTTGTAGGTCCCGACGCCAACCCCATTGTTCGAAAAATCAAATATCGCCGAACCGATTCCGGAGAAATTCAACGTGCCATCAATCGTAAGCAGATCCGAGGTCGCAGCGTTCGACCCGAGTTCGAAAAGCAAACGGGCGGACGGCACCAGATTCAAATTGCCGGTGATCCTCAGTGTTCCCGTCCCGTCGCCGGGCGCGATGAATCCACCGGCCTCGACGTTCACATTGCCGCCAAAGCGCCCGTCGCCGGTCAGGCCAGCAAGATTTTTCACCGTGACCAGACCACTCCCCGTCGCGCTGCCACTGACATTCTTGGCAAACAATAATCCGCCGGAAACGGTGGTGGCACCGGTGTATTGACTCGCCCCAAAGAGCTTCACGCTGCCGCTCTTAATCTCGACGGTGGCAAAATTCAATATCACGCCATTATAGCTGAACGTCTGACCGACGCCCGGATCAATCTTCAATGCATTCGTCCCACCCGTGCCGCCGGAAATGCTTCCAAGGATCGTTGCCGAACCACCGGTAATATTAAGCGTATTGTTACCCGCACCCATTTCGATCGCCTTGCCACTGCTCGAACCATCGATCGTGCCAGCGTTGTTAATCGTGTCGTTATCGGCTCCAGTAAGAACAGCCGCGTTGGTGACGCCTCCGCCCTGAATCGTCGCACCCGCATCGTTGTTAACGGTGACGGTAAATCCGCTGGCCACACCTCCGACCGCAATCCCGGAATCCGACTGCCCGCGAATAAGTCCACCCGATTGGTTAGTAATCGTGGTCGCTGAGTAAATCGGCTCAGGAGTGCCGCTGGTGTCGATGCCGGCGATCGTGATGCCACGGCCAACCGCATTCGCATTGCCGGCTGCAACCAGACCTTCGATGGTACCGGAATTCACAATGGTCCCGCCGCCCACGGTCACACCCTCGCTCTGCGCCGGGGTGGTCGCACTGAATGAATTAATCGACCGGATAACACCGGTGTTGGTCAAATTAATGAGGCCATCCACATCGATACCGTCGCCGTCACCGGTCACGCCGTTACCGGTGATGGTCCCACCATTGATCACGGTCACGACCTCGTTCTTGTTGATGCCGTCGATATTAATTCCGGCGCCATTATCACCCTTGATCACACCACCGGAATTGTTGGTCACATTCATGGTGTACGCACCGCTATTAACTCCAATTAAAACATTCCCCCCAGTAATGCCGTGGCGAGCACCCTCAATCAGACCCGTGCCAAAATTAGTCACGCTCACCCCGGTGTTCGTCTGCGCATCAATTCCGTCGCTGCTGCTACCGGTCGAAGTGGTCGCCTTGATGGTCCCATAATTATTGATCACGCCATTGACTCCGGGGCGCACTGCATCGGCTTCGGAAGCCAGTAAGAATCCCGTGGAAAAATTATTTAGGATATTACTGCCGGTCAGGATGGCATTAAAATCGACCGCCTGCGAACCACCGTTTGAGGCGTTGAGCGATGTCATGGTCCCGTAGTTGTTCAGCGTCACGCTCCCATTCGCCACGTTCATTTGGATCACATCAGCGTCCGCCGCTTTCATCAAGGCGGCCGAATTCGTCACACTCCCATTGGTGACAACGAGACCCGTCACTCCGGTGTTATCGCGGATCACACGCCCCGTGCCGGTCTGAGTGATTGTACCGAGATTCGTGAGCGTGGCGCTGTTGCCCGACACCGTGACAGCGACCGTTGAACCACTGACGGCGAGGGTAGCACCACTGCTCACACTGCCGGTCTGACCGGCGCCACTGCCAAGAGTTTTCGCTGCGGTGTCAGTGCCGCTAGCGACCGTAAAGGACGCGGCGAAAACCGGCTGCGAGCCGATCACGAGCAACGTGCTGAAGGATAAAATCCGGATTAACTTCCGCGGGCATCGCACAAAAAAGAAACGTGTCATGGATTGAGGGAAATTGAATTTTCCCGCTGACCGCTATCTCAATCGCACCACTTTTGTTACGGGCCAGTTAAATGGAGGTGACGGATAAAACATTACTCCGCAAAAACCAAAATAATCGGAGCCATTCAACTCCGGAGTAATCGCGCAAAAAAATCCGAGCCAAATTTACCACCAACAACCCGGATGGAATCGGACAGGTCTGCCGGTTTTTTATCTCCACTCTCGCCATGTTACAAATAGGTGACCTCACCGGCGAACATTGAACCACAAGCCCGACAATGTCACCGATGTGAAATCATGCTTTCTGGAAATGCCGGCACCGATCTTGCCACGGTTGATTTGCGCTCGCTCATCGGACACGCCGCTTCGATCTCCGCAGAGACGACGGTTGAAGCAATTCAAACTGAATTCGCACACACGAACGCCGACTTCCTCGCCGTCATTGACGGCGATCACTTGATCGGCGTCTGCGCTCGCCGCGAACTTGTTCAGGCCCTTGGCTCCCGTTTTGGATTTTCCCTCAACGCGCGGCAATCGGTGCGCGCGCATCTCATGGCCGCGCCAATGCGCGTCACGGTCGGCACCGCTCTGACCACAATTTTTCAATCGTTGTCTAAACGGATTGATCGTGAATTCTATGACGATGTTCTGCTCGTCGATAAACTCGACCGCTACATCGGAATGATTCCGATGCGCACGCTCGTGAGACTGCAAACGGAATTCCTGCTGGGCAACATTGTGAGCTTGGAAACATCGCGTCAGGATATCGCCGCAAAGAACCATGAAATGGAGCAAGACCTCCTCATGGCGCGCGAGGTGCAACTGGCACTGTTGCCACAATCGCACCCGCCGCTGGTGGCAGGTAACCTGACCTTGCGAACGGCCCACCGCTTTCACCCGGCGGGTGGGGTGAGCGGCGATTTTTTCGATGTGCTTCGGCTTTCCTCCACCTCCACCGGAATTCTCGTGTGCGATGTCATGGGGCACGGTGTCAGATCCGCTCTGATCACCGCCATGGTGCGGGCGATAATCGAAGAATTAAAATCGATCGCGGCCGATCCGGCTTTGTTCCTAACGCGCCTGAATCGAGACCTGACCAACATTCTGCGACAGACGGGCAGTCTCATTTTTGTGACAGCAGCGTACGTGGTAATAGACCTGGATGGTCAGCGTCTCCGCTACGCGCAGGCTGGCCACCCCACCCCGCTGCTTTGGGAGGAAAAAACCGGCGTCGCGCGTCCCGTGGCTTGCTCCCCGGAGTCAGCCGGCCCCGCCTTAGGCCTGATGGAAGAATTCGTTTTCGTTACGACCGAAGAAAATATCAGCGCTGGCGACCGCATCTTTCTTTACACCGACGGAGTCACTGAAGCTCCGGCCCTCAATGGGGAAGAATTCGGCGTCACCCGACTCGCGGGCCTCCTCAGCCGCCAGCGCGGCCTATCCCTGGAGACAGCCCTCGCGACTTTGCTGACCGAAGTCACCGAATTCTGTGGCGGACCATTTTTCCCCGATGATGTCTGCGTGGTAGCGGCGGAATTAAATAACTCCTGAGCTCCCCTCATCCCTCTCCTGAATTAGTTCGTATCCGGAAGCACGGGCGCATTTGGAACAGGGAGGTCCGCAGCCACGATCACCGGGATGACTTTGCGTGCAGTCTTCTGTTTTCGGGTCTTGGCCGCACTCTTCGAACGCGTGGCGGACGCTTTAGCCGCCGCAAGGGACTTCTTTAATTCCTTCAGATCACGCCGAGCGGCTTTGGCAGCTTTCTTGGCCTGCTTATACGTTTTCCGAACGCGCTTGAACCCCTCCTTGGCCTCCTGCGCGACTTTCTTCAGCACGTCAGTGCGTTTCTTAGACGCAGATATTTTGGCGACAATTTCAGCAAGCTTGGGTTTGGCTTTTAACGGCAGGGTCGGGGCGTTTTTCATGGGATAATTCGATTGTCGGACACTCAAGGACCGCGATGGTCGTTGAACAAGGGTGTGGGCCGGTCACGGCTTGAGCACCACGCTCGGCGAAACAGTCATCTTTGGCAACCGCGAGAATGTTACGTTTTTGGCCACTAAAAAAAGCGCAAACGCATCGGTTTCACGCGAGGGCGAAACGGGAATAAAACCGGGCAAGGCAACAGCGTAAACTCAACCGGATTCTCAATAGTTCTTTGCTCAATCGTCACCAAGTTGCCGCCTTCCCGACACAAAGCACCTGTAAGCTTTGAAACTATATGAAACTAAAAATAGCGGCACACCCGTCGCGTCTCGCTTGGGTCCAAGGCCGGCATTCCAGCAAACGCCCCAAGGCCCAGGAGCCCTCGGCCCCGCCGTCCCGGTCAATCGCGTCTTCCCTTTAGTTATCACCTGCGCACCGATCTTATTTTCCTCGGACAAATCAGAAGCCGCCGGCTTCTTGAAAGCATCCCCAGTCCAAGCTTCAAACCCCGATCGATCACTCCATCCCGCACTAAACACTACGATGATTCCTCCGTCATATCTCGTCGGGACTGCGGCCGTAACTGAAAACCTGCTCAAGCGAAAATGGTCCGCCGTGATTCTCCGCCATCTGGCCAACGGGATCGCGGACCCGGCTGAGATCAGCAAACGCGAATTGAATCTCTCGCCCAGCGCGATGAATGAACGGCTGCGCAATATGATTCGATTTGGTCTGATCACACGCTACCCCGGTGCCTCCACGTCAAAGGTGGTCGAGTACCGGCTCACCGCAAGAGGGCACAAAATTCTCAAGGTGCTCAACTTCATCGATCAGCTCGACGAAGAAGCGAACCGACAAGACGGGCACGACGAAGAACGGACCCTGGTAACTATTCGTCGCACTCAAATCACTTCAGCCGCCAAGAAGCGGATCATTATTAAGGAAACCAAAAAAACCGACCAATCACCGCCCACCCAAAGTGTGAAATACGCCTAATTTTCCCATGAAACCAAATCTAGCCATTCTCCTGCTCCTTTTGCCCCTAGCCGCTCCGCTCGTGGCGAAAGAAACCGCGCCAGCCTCCGACCGGCACAACGCTACGGAACAAAGCGAAGCCGACACTCCCGCTGCCATCCTCGCGGAGCAAGTGAAGCAGATCGCTTCCTCGTCCACGATGTCGCTGAAGACCCAGTCAAAGCTCATTACCAATGCCGTAAGAACGGCAATCGCGGCCGCCATCGAAGGCATTAAAGATCCGGCTGAGCGCCTCAACATCGCAATGGATCTCGCAACTGTCGCCGCCAAAGCGGCACCCGAATTTGCCGCCACTATCACCAGCGCAGTTTCAACCATTCCATCAATCGCCAAAATTGAGGGCGCCCAGGAACAGATTAAATCCGCCGTCAAAGCCGGGCTCGATGCTCGCGACCAACCTGACCTCGCCAATCCGTCAACCAATCCCGCTCACTCCGGACAACCTGAATTTGGCGGGCCAAACCGCGGTGAACACATCGTCAGCCCCTCCCACTAATTTCTTCGAGAGTCGCTCGTATGATCCCAGATCTCACACCTCGTCCGCGGCACGTCGCTTTCGCACTGCTGTTCTCCATCGCGTCAGTCTCAGACGGACTCGCCAAAACCAGCCGGCCCGCGGCCGAGCAGACGACCGTAGCCGAGGCCGAGGACTCCTCATCCACGGCCAGCGAATTGGCGGCGCAAGTATCTGAAATCGCCCATTCGTCCGCGATCTCCCGGGCGAAAAAGGAAAAGCGCATTTCAACCGCCGTTCGCATCGCAGTCGTGGCCGCCACCGCGTACAAACAAAAATCTGCGGACGTTTTGAGCGTGGCACTGGAGTTGACTGACGCTGCGTCGCGGGCTGCACCCGGTTTCGCTGATATAATCGCCAACGCTGTTTCCTTTACGCCCGCGCTCTCGCGAATCGATGCCGCCCCGGGCCAGATCCGAAACGCCGCCTACGCCGCCGCAAAAAAACCGAATTCGCCGCGCAAGACGCAGGCCGCAGCATCGGCACCCCGCAAATCGTCAACCCACTCCACCCGCGCACCGGAAACATCCGCAGTCTCCAGCGGCCATTTGGCGCGGACGGTGCCTGACGACGAACCTGAGCCGGAAGTCCCAGTTCGCCACTACACCGCCGAATCCACTCTCGCCGACGAGCCTTCGGTTTCCGCAAAATCGTCACCCGGCAGTGGCAACACTGCATTCACTATCACGGCGGATTTAAGCGTCAGCCACGACGATAATATTTACCTGAGCAATCTCAGTCCAGTGGGGGACACGATCGTCGCAGTCACACCGGGCGTCGCCTTTAGTTTCGGACAAAATTCACTGGCCCACGGTTCACTGAACTACAGCAGCGCCTTCACGCATTACCTCAACAACACCTCACCCAACGTTACCCTTGGCAACGGCGCCGGCACCTTTGGCTATGACAGCGGGACCGTCGCGATCAAAGGCGATGCGTCGTATCAGGAATTAAATCAAAGCAACAACGATGCCCTGGTAACGCAGCAGGCGATCTACCGCAGCAACGTGCTCGGGCTTAATGCCAGCGTTGAATCCCACCTCACCGCGAAAACCAGCGTCATGAGTGGAATTAATTACCACAAAACCAAGTACAAAACTGCGGGCCTGATCGGAAGCCAGGAAACGGAAATCCCGCTGAAATTTTATTTTGAAACCACCCCAAAAGTGAGCTTGTCGAGCGGTGTCGCCATTAGACACGTCAACCCGCAAAATGGCGGTGAACGTGGGCGGGATCTCGACTACAATGTCGGCGCCCGGGGCAACTTTACCGCCAAGTTGAACGGGGAAATATCCGCAGACTACCGAACCCGCACAGTGGGAAACAATCCCAAGGAAAATCTCTGGGGACTCAACGG
>JANYFP010000165.1 GCA_025362555.1 Verrucomicrobiota bacterium | reverse complement strand
CCGCAGAATGCCGGATTGTTGCTCGAGGGTCGCGCCCTCGGGTACCTCCGCACCTTGGGTGTAGAGCGCGAGGCGCAGGGTGTCGGCGGCGACACCGGGATCGAGGATCGCAATCTCATCGCGGATGAGCGGGCCGATTTTTTCAAGTTTATCGACGTTGCGGCTGCAGCGTTCGAGGTAGCGGCCCAGCCAGAAAAAATCATCGGCGATGCGGCTTGGCGTCGCGGCGGGATGGCGCAGCGCCTCGATAATTTGCGCCGACCGCAGGGCGGGAATTGAGTCGGTGATGGCTTCCTGCAAGACCCAAGTGTCTTTACTGATGCTGCCTTGCTGAAGCGACACAATCATGTCCTCGCCCTTCGGAGTGCAGCGCGTAAATCCGCCGGGCATCACCGTGTAATCGTTTTCATGGCGGGCGAGAAAGAACCGGGTGATGAACGGCATCGGTCGCAAAGTGCCATCGTGCCAGCCTGGCGTGGTGCCGTGCAGCACGCGTTCCTGACCGCACCATGCCCAGGGTTGCGCGCGGATTTCATCGGCGAGCGCGGCGCATGCGGCCTTGCCCAGCCGCGCGCCATAGCGTGGTGGCGGCGCGCCCGGTGTCTGGAAAATGGGTTTCACCACGAGTTCCGGCAGATTGCGCAGAATGTGATGCAGGGGTCCGTCCTGCCCGCCCCACCACGTGCCCGCGCTCGGGAGAAGCAGTTCTTCGCCGAGCAAATGACGGCACAGCGGCTGGAGAAACGCGAGCAGGGCGGGGGTTTCGAGGGCGCGTGCGCCGAGTTGATTAGCCAGCGCGATCTGGCCGCCGTGCGCGGCTTGCAAGAGGCCCGGGACGCCGAGCAAGGAGTGTGAATCGAGTTCGAGCGGATCGCAGAAATCAGAATCGACGCGGCGCACGAGGACGTCGGTGCGTTTCAATCCGCCCACGGTGCGCAGGAAAATCTGGCCGTCGCGCATCATGAGATCTTCGCCCTCGGCGAGAGTGTAGCCGAGGTAGCGCGAGAGGTAGGCTTGTTCGAAATAAGTTTCGTTCGCCGCGCCCGGCGAAAGGAGCGTGATGTGTGGGTTGGTTTTCTGCGGGGCGAGCGCGCCGAGGGACACGCGATAGTTTTCGAAAAATTGGAAGAGCCGCTGCACTGGTGCCCGGTTGAAAATATCGGGCAGCGCCTGGCGCGTGATGATGCGATTTTGCAGCGTGTAGCCGAGGCCGGAGGGTGCGTCGAGGCGGTCATCGATCACCCACCACTGGCCGTCGGGTGAGCGCGCCAGATCTGCGGCGTAACTGTGGAGGAAGACCCCGCCCGGTTGGCCGAGGCCGACACACGCGCGCAGGAAATACGGGTTGGCCATGACGAGCTGCGGCGGCAGCAGGCCGGAGCGAAGCAGATTTTGCGGACCGTACAGGTCGTTTAATATTTCGTTGAGCAGGCGGGCCCGTTGGCGGAGGCCGTTGGTGATTTGCACCCACTCGAGCGCACTGATCAGCAGCGGTACGGCGTCGAGCGGCCACGGTTGCGCGCCGGTTTGCTGGCCGTCGTAAACATTAATGCTCACATCCTGCTCGATAATGGCGCGGTGTGATTTGTCTGTGGCGGTCCGTAGTTTTGCGGCGGGATCGCTGCCGAGGTAGTCAAAAAAATTCGCCCACGGGGTGCGCAGTTTACCGGTCGCGTCCACGCATTCGTCGTATCGACTCGGCCGCCCGGCATAGCCCAAGGGAGCGATTCGGGTGGTGGCGTAGGTGGTCGGCATCGGAGTGAGATCCGGATTCTTAATCGGGATCGCGTGGCTGCAAGCGAGGAGTGTCTTTTTTGGGGGGAGTTGGGGCGGGTTTTTTCTGCTGAAAATGTGGACGGGGTGCCCTCACCCCGCGTTTTGCCTTCGGTGATGATGCCTCGCGGGGTGGGCACTGTTGTTTGATTGCCCTGTTGCGCACTGCTGTGCGCCCAGGGTTCGTCCACCGACCTTCGTCGGGGCGTATGCAAACCCGGTATTTGTCCGGGCCGGTCGCCCGGCAAAGGCACCCCGCCCACAAAAAAATGCCGGGCCCGTGGGCCCGGCGCGAATGAAGACGCGTTACGCGTGCCGCAGATCCAGCGTGAAGGGCGAACCGGGCTGCGGGGCGGGTGGCAGATTCACGGGTACGTCCGCCGGCGAATGTCCGAACGGAACGAACCGCGCGAGCCGCCGGCTCTCCGCTTCATAGGAGTTTACCGGGAAAGTTTCGGGACTTAATCCGCCGGGATGCGCCACATAATACGTGCAGCCGCCGAGCGAACGTTGGTTCCACGTATCGACGAGATCGAAAGTCAGCGGCGCGTGCACGCCGATCGTGGGCTGCAAACAATTGGGCGGTTGCCACGCGCGATAGCGCACTCCCGCCACGGCCTCGCCATTCGTGCCGGTGGCATGCATGGGCAAACGGTGTCCGTTGACCGAGAGCGCAAAACGGTCGCCGACGAGTCCGGTGGCTTTCACCTGCATGCGCTCGAGGGAACTGTCGACGTAGCGCACGGTGCCGCCGGAGCTGCCTTCCTCGCCGAGCACGTGCCACGGCTCGAGCGCGGTGCGCAGTTCGACCTGGATATCGCGCTGGGCGATTTCGCCGATCCGGGGGAAACGGAATTCGAAATGCGGCGCGAACCACTCCGTTTTAAAGGGATAGCCGGCGTCCTGCAGATCGCGCACGACGTCCGCGAAATCCGTCTGACAGAAATGCGGCAACATCCAGCGGTCGTGGATATCATTACCCCAGCGCACGAGATTGTTCGTGTAAGGTTTTTGCCAGAATTTGCTGACGAGGCCGCGCAACAATAAATGTTGGGCGAGACTCATGCGCGCGTGCGGTGGCATTTCAAAGGCGCGCATTTCCACGAGACCGAGGCGGCCGGTGGCGCTGCCGGGATCGTAGAGTTTATCGATGCTGAATTCGGAACGATGGGCGTTGCCGCTGGAATCCGTGAGCAAATTCCGGAAGAGGCGATCGACCAGCCACGGTGGGCAAGGCCCGCCGCCGGCCATCTGCTTGTCCATTTCTTTGAACGCGATTTCCAGCTCGTACAAACTGTCGTTGCGCGCTTCGTCGATGCGCGGTGCCTGCGAAGTTGGCCCGATGAAGAGACCGGAAAAAAGATAACTGAGCGACGGGTGATTCTGCCAGTAGCTGATGAGGGACCGCAGTAAATCCGGGCGGCGCAACACGGGGGAATCGCTGGGCGTCTCGCCGCCGATGAGAATGTGATTGCCGCCACCGGTGCCGGTGTGGCGTCCGTCCAACATGAATTTTTCCGTGCCGAGACGATTCTGGCGGGCTTCCTCGTAGAGGGTCGTGGTGCGATCGACGAGTTCGTCCCACGTCTTGCTCGGGTGCATGTTGACCTCGATGACTCCGGG
>JANYFP010000137.1 GCA_025362555.1 Verrucomicrobiota bacterium | reverse complement strand
CGTCTGGACCGCCCCGGAAATTATCAAGCTAATCGGAGTCGAAGATGAGGCTCTGTTCGCGTATGCTTTCGGCGTGAAGCCCGATGGCAATGTCAGCGGCGAATCGGCCGCCGAACTTGCCCATCAAAATGTTCTCTACCGCGCGCATTCCGACACCGAAACGGCCAAGCATTTCAAGTTGACCGAGTCCGCAGTTCACTCGCGTATCGTCGCCGCAGTGCAAGCGCTGGCGCTCGCGCGTGAGCAACGGCCGCGTCCGATGCGCGACGACAAGATTGTTACGGCCTGGAACGGTCTGGCGATTTCGGCTTTCGCCCGGGCGGCGCAGGTTCTCGGTGATCCGGTTTGGGGCGCGGCGGCCATGCGCGCGGCCACGTTCGTGCAAACCAAGTTATTCGATCCTGTCACGGGTCGTCTTGCTCACAGCTATCGGGCTGGCACCCGCGATGATCGCGGATTTTCCGAGGACTATGCGTATCTGATTCAAGGCTTGCTCGATCTCTACGAGGTCACTTTTGACGTGCATTGGCTGGAGTGGGCCGGGCAATTGCAGGAAAAGCAGAACGGGCTTTTTCTCGACGCTGCGGCGGGAGGTTATTTCGCGAACGCGGCCGGCGACGCGAGCGTGCTTTTGCGACTCAAGGAGGAAAACGACATCGCCGAGCCGTCGGCGAATTCCATCGCGGTGCGCAATCTCGCCCGGCTCGGTGCTTTGTTTCATCAGGAGGATAAGTTGGCCCTGGCGCGGCGTACGGCAGGTGCATTCAGTGCTCAACTGGAGCGGGCTCCACTGGCGATGCCGCAGATGTTGGCTTCGGCGGCGTGGCTTGATGGCTCCCCCAAACAAATTCTGATTCAAGGTGAGCGCGCGACGCCCGCGACGCAGCGCTTGCTGACCGAGGTCTGGTCACGGTTTATCCCGCGTCGGTCGCTGGTCCTGATCGATGCGTCCAGTCGATCTTTTTTTAATGCGCACGTGCCGCTCGTCAGCGGGTTTCCAGAGCAGGATTCGGCGGGAGCCACGGCTTATGTCTGCGAGAATTTTGTCTGCCAGTTGCCCACGAGCGATGCCGCGGCGTTGGTGAAATTGCTCACGCGTGATACCCGCGCGCCGGTGCAGTTGAAAGCCCCGTAGTGGCGAGTTGCTCGGGTGTGATTTTGAACTTTGGCATGCGTAGGCCAGCGAGCTTGCTCGCGCTCTGAGGCACCTGCGGGCAGGCAGGCTTGCCGCTGCCGATGAAGTAGTCGACAAGGTTTGAAATCACCCCCCGCCCACCTCAAACTTAACTGAGTAAAGCTAGCGCTGCTCTGACGTGGCACCCGCCGCGACTGCCAACCGCCGGCCCGATGCGATGCAGTTCGCGAGGGAGATGCCGTCGCGGGCGTTGCCACCGATGTACAGTCCGGGCGCGGAGGATTCGACTGCTTCAAAAATCGCTTTGAAACGCGCGTAGCCGAGGGTGTATTGCGGGATAGCACGCGGCCAGCGGCGCACGTTGAAAAATGCCGGATCACCTCGCACTCCCAGCAATTCGCCCAGTTCCTCGCGTACGACTTGCTTGAGTGCTGCGTCGTCGAGTTGGGCCAGTTGGGGGGATCTGACACCGCCAATAAAAGTTGTAATCGCCACATGCCCCGGGGGCGCCCGGCCGGGAAACAGCGTGCTGGAAAACAGAGATCCGAGGATGCGCCGTTGCTCGACCTCGGGCACGAGCAAACCAAACCCATCGAGCGGGTGCGCGACATCTTCGCGGCGAAATCCGGTGAAAATTGACACGACGGCCGGATGCGGAATCTCGCGCAACGCCGCAAGTCGCTCCGCCCCGGTCACCCCTTCGAAACGCAACGAGGTGAGCGCATCCGCCGGAAGTGCGCAGATTACCGCAGAGAATTTTCCGGTGCGATTTTCGCCGCGACACTCGGTGTCTACTGCCCAGTGCCCTTCGGTTCGCCGGATCGCATTGACGCGGGACGATAAACGCATCGATCCACCGAGCGACTTCGCGAGGGCGCGGGGCAATTCCGCCAAGCCTTCCGGAAACGAAAAGATGCGGCCCTTCGGACCGCCGCTGGTGTTGCGGCGTTTGAGTGCGCCGCGCAGAAGTGAGCCGTGCTCTTGTTCGAGTGCGTGCAGTTTCGGGAACGCGTAGCGGACCGAAAGTTGTCGGGGGTCTCCGGCGTAGACGCCTCCGACGAACGGGTTCACGGCATAATCGAGGAATTCCCGGCCGAGTCTGCGCTCGACAAATTGGGCCACACTTTCCGCCCCATCTGCCGCCGAGCGCGCGCGGAAGGGTTCACCCAAGAGACCGAGTTTGGCCCTAAAAGAAAATAGTTTGGTCTTGAGAAAACCCACGGGCGAGGCGGGCATCGGAACGAGTTTTCCGCCGCGGACAACATAGCGGTTCTTCGCTGAATCAGCGGCGTAAAGCCGGCGGGAGCCGAGACCGATGGCATCAATAAAGGTCGCGACTTCAGTCGAACCTTCTAGCAGTGAGTTTGGTCCCGCTTCCTGCAGCCAGCCGTCGTGACGCGTTGACCCGATGGCCCCGCCCGGGGTGGGCAAGGCTTCAAATACAACGACGGGGGCGCCCGCGCGCTGCAGATGCCAGGCGGCAGTGAGTCCGGTGATACCTCCACCGAGGATGGCGATGGGAAGGGTGGGGATGTTCGATGGCATCGGGGATATTTAAAATGTGCGCTCATCGCGCGGCGAGGGAAAATCGCGGTTTCAAGCGAGGACTGAAATTGAGGAAATTACGCTAATTAAGGCTTCATTATGGTAGTTGATCAGCCGTTTCGAAGCTCCGCCGCGATTGTGGGAGAAGGCGCGTTTCTTGCAGAAATTAAATCCGTCTTTTCTCTAATCTTAAGGGATAAATTTGCGGTAAGTGCGGATCGATTCAGGCGCTTTCTGCCCGTGCGAAAAATGGCGAGCGGGTCCTGCGGATATTTAAGGCCCGGTCGTTTTAAGCCGCTGCATGCTTGCACCGAATTAGTTTCGCCGAACACTGGGCGGATGAAACCAGATGGCGGATCACTCATTGGCTTTGGCTCAAGCGGTCTTGGCGGCGCAACCTTTCAGGCGTTTGATCCGGCGCGTGGCGTCTCCTTTGAGCCGTTATTTTCCTCGGCCACCAATGAAGATGTCGATCGCGCCGCAAAATTGGCGGCCGCCGCCGCTCCGCTTTGGGCGAAATTATCCGGTGCCCAACGTAATCAGTTTCTTCGCGCGGTGGCGGATAATCTCGAAGCCAAAACGGGCGACTTAGTCGCGCGCGCGATGCTCGAAACGGGCTTGCCGGAAGCACGGCTCAAAGGCGAAGTTGCGCGCACGTGCGGTCAGCTCCGACTTTATGGGGAGACGGCCGAACGCGGCGATTGGCTCGATGCGCGGATCGAAACGGCGTTGCCTGATCGCAAGCCGCTGCCGAAACCGGATCATCGTTCCATGCTCCGTCCACTCGGTCCGGTGGTCGTGTTCGGCTCCAGTAATTTTCCCTTCGCTTACTCCGTGGCAGGCGGGGACACGGCGTCGGCGTTTGCGGCGGGCTGTCCGGTCATCGTCAAGGCGCACCCGGCCCATCCGGGCACGAGCGAGCTGGTGGGCCGTTTGATTCTGCATGCAGTGCGCGATTGTGGCCTGCCCGAGGGTACTTTTTCGCTGCTCTTCGATGCCGGTTTTTCAGTGGGTCAGGCTTTGGTGACACATCCGCTTGTGAAGGCGGTCGGCTTCACTGGTTCCGTCAAGGGTGGCCGCGCTCTCAGTGATTTGGCATCGGCCCGGCCGGAGCCGATTCCGGTTTATGCGGAGATGGGCAGCATTAATCCGGTGTTCATTTTGCCCGGCGCGATTGCGGAGCGATCGGCGGCTTTGGTGGATGGACTCCACGCTTCGGCGACGCTTGGCGTGGGTCAATTTTGCACGAATCCCGGGTTGATTGCGCTGCAACGTTCCGCCGCTGCTGAAGAATTAATTAAGAATCTCGCGGCGAAACTGGCGGCGACGCCCGAGGCGCCGATGCTGACTGCGGGCATTCAAAAAAACTTTAGCGCTCACACCGCAGCGCGCGCCCGCCAACCGGGAGTGAAACTCGCCGCCCACGCCAAGGCGTCTGGCCCTTGTGGCGCGGCTCCCATTTGGTTCGAAACTGATGCGATGGAATTTCTCGGTAATCCCGCGCTATCGCAGGAAATATTTGGGCCCAGTTCGCTCATCGTGTGGTGTGCGAATGGTGCGGAGATGTTGACTGTTGCGCGGCAGCTTGAAGGCAGTTTAACGGCGACGCTCCTGGTCGGAACGATCGGGACGGAACTCAGTGAGCAGGCGGCACTCGTGGATTTGTTGGCGGCCAAAGCGGGTCGGCTCGTGTTGAATGGTTATCCCACCGGCGTCGAAGTCAGTCACGCCATGGTGCACGGCGGGCCGTATCCGTCGACGAGCGACGGTGGGCGCAGCACGTCGGTGGGGACGCGCGCGCTTTACCGCTGGGCGCGGCTCGTGTGCTACCAGAGTTTCAGCGAGCAACTTCTCCCGTCGGAATTGCAGAGCGCGAATCCCCTCGGTTTGCTGCGGATGGTGAACGGTCAGTGGACGCGGGACAAGGTCGGTTAGGGGCGATGGAGCCGAGAAAACCCAGAGGGGAAACTGCTAATTCACGCTCATTGGCACTAATCAAAAAGGAACTGAGCCGAAGCATGGTTTACCGGATTGATGTACGGAAATTTCCGAAGCGAAAGCCCGCGATTGAGCGATTTACTTTTGAGCAGCCAAGGCCGGATTGAGTCGGATTGCTTCCTGGTAGTGTTCGAGTGCGCTTTGCTTGCGGCCGAGTTGGCGCAGGGCGAGTGCTAAATTCAAGTGACCCTCGGCGTGATCGGGAGAGAGGCGGAGTACGCGTTCGAAGTGCGGGATCGCGTCTTCAAAGCGGCCCGCCTGCATCAGCGCGCGCCCATAGGTGAAGGGTGGTTCGGTGGATTCCGGGTCGAGCGCGATGGCTTTTTCGAAATGCGGTACGGCGGCGGGGAAGCGATTGGTCAGCATCAGGGCAATGCCCAGACTCAATTCGGCCTCCGCGTAGGTGGGGTTGAGCGCGATGGCTTGCTCGAAGTAGGGAATCGCTTCAGTCGTTTTGCCCGCAGTGGCCAGAGCGATGCCCAGGTTGCGCAGGGCCACGGGGTAGTTGGGGTGCAGCTGCACGGCGCGTTGAAAATGGGGGAGCGCTTCCGTCTCCCGGTTGAGTTGCAGTAATAGGTCACCAAGATTATT
>JANYFP010000093.1 GCA_025362555.1 Verrucomicrobiota bacterium | reverse complement strand
CGAAGCCAAGCCTCGCCGGCTGGAGCAATGCCGCATCGAAATGGAGACGCTCGTGCTGGATCTCTGGCGCCGTGGCTGGATGCTCGATGGCAAGCGTCTGGCGGCCCTAATCACCGCCGCCCTGGACGACGTTGCCGCTGCCCAGAAAGCGGGCCGCGTGCGCGATTTCTGGCCCTTCTATCAATCCGCCGTGCGGCGGCATGTCGGCATCAACTCCGAAGAAATCCAAGCGCAGGCAATGTCAGCCGGCGCCGCGATTAGTCAGGTCTTCGACATGCTCAAAAAGAGGTCGCCCGCGCTGCCTGAATTGATCGCCCAACGCCGCGAAGAAACGCTTCGGGAAAAACAATCTCGCCAGCGCCGAGTCGAAGCGCGGAAAGCGGGCGATGCCGCACAGGTGCAGCTCTTCTGAACACCGTTTGCAGCGCTCGTGCAAATGGCCGAGCAGGCGGAGAAAGATTATTAAACGTTCTGCAATATCGAGGCTTAGCCCGATTTTATTCTCGCCGGCCGCTTTTTCACGCGGCGGCTTCATAAGTCACTGACTGTCGGAACCTGCCGGGCTTTTTTCGGCTGCTTTACCTTATTCCTAAACCCCACCGCAAAGGGCACTCCTCAGAGGAGAAAAATGGCGGAGAGGGAGGGATTCGAACCCCCGGGACCTTGCGGCCCACCGCATTTCGAGTGCGGCGCGATCGACCACTCTGCCACCTCTCCGTGTCACGAAGGCCGAAACGTAGGCCGCAACCCAAAAAACGGAAGCAGAATTTTAAACGTTTTCGTCTTCCAATCCATCCAACTCCCGCCGGTTCGCCGGCAGATGCTGCGGCAACATACTGTAATAGAGCATCAGCTGCCAACTGCGCGACGATCGGTACATCGCAATCGGAGCTCCCAGCGCCAACACAATCGCCAATACTGTGGCCGTCCGATTGCCGAATACGCCGTAATACCAAAGAATCGCCACCGGACTTAGCAGGCAAATACAGGTCACGCCATAGTTGATGGCCATCGCACCAAGAAAAAACCCTTCGTCCTTCTCGATCTTTAGCCCACAGGCCGGACATTTGCGGTTCAATTCCAGCATAGTCCCCGCTTTGAACAAAGTCTTGCCGCCACAATTGGGACAACAATTGGTCAGTCCGCGAGTGATGATCTGGCCGTGCGTGACTTTCATGGTGAGATGACGCCACTAAAGCACATTCCGATCGAGTTATAAAGGGCGGGGATGGGGGAGCGGCGACGAAACGGGATCTATTAGGGTGAACGCTGATCAGGATCGAGAACTTTGCTGAGTCCCGCTCCTCCCGGAGCGGGCTACATCAGAATTTGGTGCATAAAAAAGGCGCTCCGTTGCGGGAGCGCCTTGAGAATTTTTTCGAACAACTGTCGCTTAAGCGCCGAGCTGGAAGCGGACGAAACGGCGGATTTGCATGTTCTCGCCGAGCTTCGCGATCTTCTCGGTGAGCAGGTCCTTGATGGCCTTTTCGGGATTCTTCACGAAGGGCTGATCGAGGAGACACACCGTCGAATAATATTTGTCGAGCTTGCCTTCAACGATCTTCTGGATCGCTGCAGGTGGCTTGCCGGCAACCTGCGCTGCCGCGATTTCGCGCTCTTTGGCCAAATCGGCCTCGGGCACTTCTTCGCGACGCACACAGGTGGGATTCGCCGCAGCGATCTGCAAGCAGATGTCGCGAGCGAACGCCTTGAAGTCATCGGTCTTCGCGACGAAATCGGTCTCGCAGTTAATCTCGAGCAGCACGCCCACTTTGCCGCCAACGTGGATGTAGGACTCAACGAGACCTTCCTTCGTGGCGCGGCTGGCGAGCTTGTCGATCTTGCTGCCCAATTTCTTGCGCAGAATCGTCTCAGCCTGCTCTTGATTTCCCTGCGACTCATCCAACGCCTTCTTGCAATCAAGCAAGCCGGCACCGGTTTTGGCGCGGAGTTCTGCAACCATACTAGCTGTAACAGCGGACATAATTCTTAAGAGTTAAAAGTTAGACGTCTTCGGTGCTGACTGCGGACTTCTTTGCACCGGTCCGGGCTGGGCGACGGGCGGCTGCGGCGGGTTTACGCTCCTCAACGACGTCTTTAATATCATGCGGAATGATGACCTTGCTCAGGTCGACATCACCGGCGGCGTTAACTCCACTGGCGGCAGCCTTCGCATCAGCGTGGGCGACGCGACGGGTTTCGCGATGAGCGAGACCGTTGTTGATGGCCTCAACGATGGCATCGACGATGATGCGGACGGACTTCGTCGCGTCGTCATTACCAGGGATTGGGTACGTGAGCTGGGTCGGATCAGAATTCGTATCGACGAGACCGATGCATGGAATGTTCATGCGCTTGGCTTCGGCCACCGCGATTTCTTCGTAGCTCGTGTCGACGACAAACATCGCGCCGGGCAAGCCGGTGATGCTGGAGATACCGTCAAAATTGCGCGTCATACGGGCCATCTCGCGGCGGATCGCGGACTCTTCCTTCGAGGAGAACTTCGAGAGTTCGCCTGCGGTGTCCTGCGCCTTGTACTTCTTAAACTTGGCGAGCGATTTTTTGATCGTCTCGAAATTGGTGAGGGTACCGCCCATCCAACGGGTGGTGACGTAGGGCATGCTGGTCGTGGCTGCGGCCTCGCGAATCAGCTCTTGAGCCTGACGCTTGGTGCCGACGAGCAACACATCGCCGCCGCCGGCAACGAGCTTCTCGACGAACGCGCACGCCTTCTCCAAATTGGCGTGGGTCTTCTCGAGGTCGATGATGCTGATGCCCTGCCGGTGGTCGAAAATGTACGGCTTGGAACGCGGATTCCAACGCTTGGTCTGGTGACCGAGGTGAACGCCGGCATCGAGGAGGTCTTTAGGTGTGATATTCATGGATCTATGTCGAAACGAGACACAGGTCGGCCAAACTGGGCCGCCTTGCGATCGTCACTGCTGTTTAGGTTGTTGATTTAAGGAACGGGAAAGGCTGAAAAGAGAGACCCACCCCACCCTTGGCAAGGCTGATTCTGCCGATTTTTCCGGGCGGGCTTTGATGTGATCCGCGGCAATGCATCGCCGACCTCCTTGTGGGCGGGGTGCCCCACCCACAAAAGCCGCCAAATTCCTCCCTCACTTCCTCCTCAAGAAAAAGCGCTGCAACAAGATAAACACGAGCAGCAATCCACCCACCACGATCCGCATCCACCAGGAGCTCAGCCGTCCATCGAACAAAATCGCCGCCTGGATTGTGCCGAAAATCAAGACCCCCAAGAACGTACCTAACACGTGACCACGGCCTCCGGTCAGTAGGGTTCCGCCGATGACCACAATCGCGATCGCGTCCAACTCCAGTCCGATACCCATACTTGGGTTACCGGAGCCCGTATAAAAGGTCGCAACAATGCCCGCCATCGCCGCACAAAAACCATTCACCGCGTAGACCGCGATCTTGGCCGGACCGATGGGCAATCCCATGAGCAGCGCGGATTGTTCGTTTGCCCCGATCGCCAATAAATTTCGTCCGAAGCGCGTCTGATGAGCCACCCCATAACCGACCGCCATCACGACGAGCAAAATGAGCGCATTCGCCGGCACCACGATTGAACCAAGGATCAATTCGTAGCCGGAAATTTTTGCGTAGAGCTCATGTCCAACGCCCACGGACTCCGTGCTAATCCAAAAACCGGCACCGCGCGCGAGAAACATTCCGGCGAGTGTAATCAAGAAAGGCGGCAGCCGGAAAAAATGAATCAACGCTCCCATCCCCGCCCCCAACGCAGCTCCTGCGCCCAACGCCAACGCCCAGGCCAGACCCGGCGCGATGTGATGCTGCTCGATCAATGTCGCAGTGAAAATCGACGTAAACCCAATGACCGCGCCCACCGAAAGATCGATGCCGCCGGAAAAAATCACCAGCGTCATGCCCACCGCCGCAATGCCGAGAAACGCATTATCCGACAAGAGACCAATAAACACGCGCGACGAAAAAAAACCATCATACAACCGCGACGCCGTCGCAAAGAGCGCGACGAAAATCAAGCCCGTCACCAAAAGCGGCAGGTTGCGCCCGACGTAACGTTTCAAGGAATTCATGCGGACCTCCTTGACCAAAGTCCACCGAGCCAGCGGCCGACTTTGTCGGACTGCAGCAGCGAAACGCCGATAATCAGGAGTGCCTTCGGCACCGGTGCGATCGCCGGCGGCACACCCAAATTGTACATCGTCGTCGTCAGCGTTTGGATCAGCAGCGCGCCAATCGCCGTACCGAGAATGACGAATCGTCCACCCGCGAGCGCCGTACCACCGACGACCACCGCGAAGATCGCGTCAAGTTCCATGTTTTCACCGGCGCGATAAGCATCCGCCGCGCGAATGTTCGCCGCAGACAATACGCCAGCCAGACCCGCGCAGGCTCCGCAAAAAATATAGGCCGCCGCTTTGATGCGCGTCGCCGCGAGGCCGGCGAAGCGAGCCGCCGTCTCGTTGTCCCCTACCGCCTCAATAAACAATCCCAGGGCCGTGCGACGCAGCGCAAAATGCGTCACCAAATAAAGTGCCGCGACCAACAGCGGCGCCACCGGGAGGCCCAATAAAAAACCATTCGCGAGATACTCAAACGAGGGCCGCGCAATAATAATTACTTGTCCGTCGACGATGAGTTGAGCGAGACCGCGGCCAGCGACCATGAGAATCAAAGTCGCGACTATCGGCTGCACTCCGAGTCGTGCCACAAGCAATACGTTAGCCGTGCCTGCCAGCAACCCGGCACCGATGGCCGCGGAAAGCGTCAAAGCCAGTGAGTGCCCGCCCTGCAACAACACCGCGCACACGGCACCGGCAATCGCCACGACCGAACCCACCGACAAATCCACCCCGCCCGTTGCAATCACGAGCGTCATTCCCAGCGCGACCAGCATCGTGCGCGAACCTTGCGCGAGAATATCCACCGGCACGCCGTACAAATGACCGTCGAGCAAAGTGATTTTCAGAAAAGCCGGATTGAACGCGGCGTTCAGCATCACCAGCGCCACGAGCCCGGCCAGCGGCCATAGAATGGGAGATTTTCCGCGCGGTTTCATGGGTGGAACGCGTTGACCTCAAAGTGCTGAATATATCGGGCGGCTGACGGATTTTGTGGGCGGGGTGCCCCCACCCCGCTGAATTTAGATTTCGCCGCGTATGCCTCGCGGGGTGG
>JANYFP010000056.1 GCA_025362555.1 Verrucomicrobiota bacterium | reverse complement strand
GGAAGTCCGGCTCGCGGTCCAGAAGGTGGCGCGATCCGTCACGGGGCCGGGCGTTTTCTTGGAAGCCGTTTCATTGTTCGATGTCTATCAAGGCGCCGGTTTGCCGGAGGGGAAAAAGAGTTTGGGTTTTTCGCTCTCGTTCCGTTCGGCTGAACGCACGTTGACTGACGACGAAGTGAACGCCTCGTTCACGAAACTGCTCCAGGAAATCGCCGCCGACGGCACGATGACCGTGCGGGGGTGAGGTGAGGGCCGAGCTCGGGAGGCGGAGCGCACTGACCCCAATGCGCTTCAGGATTCCCGCCTCTTTTTCTTAATAATCCGATGTAGGTCGGGCTTTATGCCCGACGCATCTCGCGGCCTGTCGGGCATAATACCGAAGGCTTTTAAGATTTAGACTTTTGTTGGACAATAGCGTGGTAGGGGCGATTGCCCTCAATCGCCCTGCGCACCCCGAGGCCGTTGAGGGCAACGACCCCTACCTAAAGTCTAACTTTCAATCGCCAGTGGCATAAAATACTATAAATCAAAGTTAACGCGTTTCACTTTCCGTTCATTCGCGCAGGAGGAATCGCCTTACCTGTTCTCTCACCCAACCAGCGCGGCGAGGAAATTTCGCACATCCAGTGGCACCGATTCCGAGAGGTTCGGTATCGCCAGACAAAAAAGCCAGCGCAGGTCCTCGTGTTGCGTTTCGGTGAGTGGCACCAATTCCGGTGCGGCCGGGTTTTCGTTGGCGGGATTGGCTTCGCCCAGGCCGGCGACGTCGAGTTCGGTGGCGCCTTCGTTCCACCGGATCACGAAGCGATGTATGCGCAAATCAAACCCCGTGATTTGTCCGCCGGGCGCGTCGCGCCAGACACTGAGTGAGGTCGAGGTGCCGTTGCCAAATTGTTCTTTGTGCCGGCCCGGGATATCCTGGTCCGCCGTTTGGGGAACGAGGGAATTTCCAATAATGATGGGCTCCAGCAATTGCAGGTAGGCTTCGTGCACCTCTGGATTCGGGAAATTAAACGAGATGCCGCATTGGCTGAATTGCGCGCCGCAGCGGAAGTGCGCCACCGTGGCGGGGATTTCGAGCACGTAATCTCCGCGGCTGATTTTCAGGCGACAGGCTTCGCGCTGAAAGGCGACGGCCGCCAAACTTAATTTAATATTCGCCCCGCTGGCGGACAAATCCACGACCGTGGCGCTCCACTCTTTACCTTTGGCGTCCGTGGTTTTGACCCCGCCATTTTGGAAGAGAATCAGCTTCGTTTTGAAGGGAAAATTATCACTGAGCCCATACCGCAGAGCTTTGCGTTTATCGCCCGACAGGCCGACTGCGGTATCGGTATCAGTTATATGTTTGGACGACAGCACGATCGACTCGTGTAATAAAATTGGCGACGACTCAAGCTTACAGGTATTCTTCCAGTCTGTTTTGAAGAAATCGTTCGCCGGTTGAGTTCGCCGACCCGCAAGAAATACTGCTCTTCGGATTGGCCGTGGGTCGCAATCGTTGTCTAAGTTCGTGCTCTGAATCGGCTCATCGGTTGGCTTTGCGCCATTTGATTGGGCTGGAGTTTTTCTTCCTTCGCTTCTTTCAGATGCTTCGCGAAACAATTTCCCCTGAGATGATGTGGCCTTGCGAAGCAGGTGACGGGAAACCCACGCCCGCGCCACCCAGAAAATATGTTTCGAAAACAGGAGCGCGCCAGTGCACGAACCGCGCGTGCAAGCACGCTGCTACGCCGGAGTGAACTGTGTCACGTGGCCTTGCCCGTGCTCAACGCCGGGTTTTACGCCACCAACGTGGCGAGAAATTTTCGCACATCCAAGGGTACCGCTTTGGCGAGGTTTGGCACCGCCAGGCAAAAGAGCCAGCGAACATCGTCGAGTTCGGTCTCAGTCAGGTGGACGAATGGGGAGGAGGTTTTTTTGCCGGCCAGATTTAGTTTGGACAAACCGTACGGTTCGACTTCGGTCATGCCTTCGCTCCAGCGGACGCCGAAAGCGTTCATGCGAAAATCAAAGCTGTAAATTGCCGTGGCTGAAATCCGCCGCCACACGGTCAACATCGCACCGGCGGTGCCTTGGTACTGTTCTTTGGTTAGGCCGGCCGTGTCTTGTTTGACCAGGTTTTGCTCAATCGGAACGAGCGAGGCACCAATCGCGACCGGTTCCAATACTTGGAAATAGGCCTTCTCGATTTCAGGATCAGGGAAATTGAAGGAAAATCCGCACGATGTGTACTGCGGGTAAGCTCGAAAATGGGCGATAGTGCCCTTAAATTCGAGTACGTAGGCCTCAAGGCTGAGTTGAAACGTGCATGGTTCGCCGCGGCGCGCGACGGCCGCCGCATGCAATTGAATACTGGCACCGGTTTCCGAAAGATTGGCCAGGCGCCCGGCCCAAGCCTGCGCTCCGGCTTGGTTTTCCATCAAATTTCCATCTCCATCGTGGGCCGCGAGGGTCACCACCGCCTTAAACGGAAACGAAGCACCCACGGCATAGCGCTTGGCCTTTCGGTTGTCGGAAGGCTCGGCTGCGGGTTTATTGAGATTTAGGATGCGTTTAAAGAGTAACACGGGTGATCCGATAGGTAAGGCGGGAATCATCGGCACGCCTTTGCATTTCGTGAGCCAGTAGATCGTTAATCCTCACCGCTGGGTGGTCG
>JANYFP010000033.1 GCA_025362555.1 Verrucomicrobiota bacterium | reverse complement strand
TGCATGGCCGGCTTTTTGCAGCGGCGCATCCGGCGCGCCGGCCGAGGTCAACACGGGATTATGTGGGCATACCTCGTAAGGCCCAGTCAACTGGTTCGAGCGCGCCACGCTGACCGCGTGCGCCTCGCCGGTCCCACCTTCCGCCGTGACGAGATAATAGAAGCCGCCGCGCTTGTAGAGGTGCGGGCCTTCGGTCACGCCGAGTGGCGTACCGGCAAAAATCATGACCGGCTCACCCATGAGTTTTTGTGTACTGGATGAGTATTGCTGCAGCACGATTCCCGCGAACTGATTGCGATCGGGCCGCGGATCCCAGCGCTGATTCAAAATCCATTTTCGCCCGTCATCATCATGAAAAAGCGATGGATCAAAACCGCTGCGATTGAGCAGCACGGGCTCGCTCCATGGCCCCTCGATCGCGGGGGCGGTCACGAGATAATTGAAGCAATCCTTGGCATAGCCATTGAAGCCTCGCACGTCGGAATAGGTCAGCCAAAATTGACCGTCGGCGTAACTGAGTGCGGGAGCCCAGATGCCGCCGGAATCCGGTACGCCGGTCAGATCGAGCTGAGAGGTCCGATTCAACGCGTGACCGACGAGGCGCCAGTTCGCCAGATCCCGCGAGTGATGAATCCGCACCCCCGGCCACCATTCAAACGTGGAGCTCGCGATGTAGTAATCGGCACCGACGCGGAGGATCGACGGATCGGGATGGAAGCCCGGCAGAATTGGGTTTGGGACCTTGGTCATGGTTAGAGATCGGACACCGGAGCGGTGCCAAAAGAGAGTGCGCACCGTGCGAAGACGGTGCGCATTCGAGGATTATTTTCGCTGAAGAAGGGGACGAATTAGAAGTGAATTCCGTACGTGACCTTGGCACTCAACGGCGAGCTATAGATCAGGCCGTACTCCTTCCGATCGTTCAGCAAGTTGGTGATATTCAACTGAACGTACTGACGATGATTGCGACCGCTCGTCCACTCGTACTTGGCCATCGCATCAACATTATATTGGGGTTTCGTAAAGAGGATCACCAATTTTCCGTCGCTGCCGACGATCAATTGACCCGAACCGTGGGTCACGCCCGACGCGTATTCCCGTTCAGATTGCCAGAACCCGCCGAGACCAAGGGAGAACCCTTTGAGTGAGCCGGTCGTGAAGCGATAGTTGCCCCACACATCGAAGCGATATTTCGGAGTATCATCGCCCGAGGCATTGCCGACGCTTGTCAGCCGGGTCTGGGTCACGGGACCGGACGTGGCGGTGCCGGGCGTGCCATAGATGGTATTCCGGGGCAGAGAGAACGTGCCCCACGAGGCGTTATTAAAATTCCACACGGCCCAGCGGTCTTGAAGATAGGGATAATTCATCCACGTGCCATAGCTGGTGGTTTTCACTTCGGTGATGGCACCGTTGAGTACGATATCCAGATTGTTTGTGGCCTTGATCTGGATCTGCATATCGTAGCCTTTCGATTCCTGTGATGTCAGGTAGGAGGCATTGCCCGAGCCGCTGCCATGAAACGCTGAGGTGTCTTCCGTCGCGTTGTTGACGAGGGGATCGGATCCACCCAGTCCCTGATAAAGGAAGCCCGGCCAATTGCTGCCGTTGTCGCCATCAATGGTAGTAAAAGCTGTATCCATGTAAGCAGCACCCGTCGCCTTAGTGGCATTCAGATGCCAAGTGCCAGCTGAATCCTTGAAGGCGGCCCCGGCCGCAACTGCGGCATCCCATGCCGCAACCACCGCCGGCTGATCCAGAGTCGGGATGCCGGTGGTCTTGTAGGCGCCGCCGCCATTGCTGCCGCCCGCGGCGGTTGATGGAGTGAAATTGGAAACATTGAATACAACGTCCTTGGTCCCATCAAAACGTGGCTTGCCCAGCGTGACCGGATTCCACCAATCCGCGTTGGTGTAGCCGGTTTTTTCGATCTTAAACTTACTGATCGTTCCGGAAATACGGCCGTCCATCAGCTCGAACTTGATGCCAAATTCCTTACTCTTGGCCAGACTCGCACCCGCCGGCGCACCCGTATCCGCAATCACCCGCCCGGAGAAATTCGGCTGCAGGCCTTCAGATTGCAAAGCATAGATCGAAATATCCTTGGTGACCTTTAGGCTCAGGCCTTTTTGGTATGTTTTTTGACTCTGGCCATTGCCCCGCAGTGTGGAGGTGGTTGCAGTCGCACCGGGTGCGGCCCAGTTGATATCGTTGTTCGCGGCATCATTGGTGTCCTTACGTCCACCCACCAAAATGGTCAGCCGGTCATCCAAAAAAGTGCCCGCGTAGCTAAGATAGAACGCCTTGTTCCACGCAGTGTCGCCATGGAGGTTGTTCTGATACATTCCCGGATCCGCCGTGCCATCGCCTTGTTTCCCGAAGACTAATGGCGTGAGGTCCAATGGCGCTTTGTAGCTGAAAGCGCTCGGGGTGGTCGACCAGTTCTTAGCGCCGATCTCATTACGCAGTTCCGAATAGCCGGCCAAAATCTGACTCTTGAAACGCAGCCACTTGTTTTGCCGCTCAAACAAGGTGAACTCGTCGGTCAATTCCACCCGCTCTTGGTTGCGCGTTACATCCTGATCGCGCCGCGACCAGTTATATTTCACAATCGAGTTCGGCACTGTGCCGGTCAGGAAACTCGTGCTGCCGTCACCCACCGGAGACAGAGGGCTGAGTTGGATGGTCTGCCGGAGTGCGGCGGGGCCTTCATTGACGAATAACTGCGCATTCACATCGCGGTTTTGATAATTAAACGTGGAATAATTGTAGCCCACCAGCAGGTACAGACTCTTGGTCAATTCCTGCGTCAGCTTGAATTCGAGATTAGAGGCTTGGGAATTCACATACGTGTCCGGGCCAGTAACTCGGTAGCTGCGCGGGTTAGCACCGGGAGGAGTATACAATCCGCCATGCTCATTTTGGTCATTATTAAGGCCGACACCGCCGATTGGTTGGCCAGCGACGGACCGAAGCCGACGTGCCCCAATTCCGCTGGTGTTCTGTTCACCATACTCGTAATCGAGATAGATTTCAGTCTTCGGTGTGACTTGCCAGCTGAAGGCAGGCGCAACGAAGTAATGATTCTCTTTAAAATAGTCCGTCGTGTCCTCCGACGACTGGGCTGCCCCGGACACCCGATAAGCCAGCTTCTTGCCCGCATCAATCGGACCCGTGACCGCGAACTGACCGCGCAATAGGTTGTTCACGCCGACGGTGACGTCGTAGGAACTCTGTTGGTTATTGGAGGGGCGCTTGGTCAAATAGTTGACGACGCCACCGAAGTTACCGGTACCGTAGAGCAAGGCCGCCGGACCGCGCACCACTTCTACGCGCTCGATATTGACCGAATCGGAAGAGTTTTGGCGGACGAAACCATCGCGAAGTGCATTCTCGGTGACGAAGCCGCGAAGTTTGACCTGAACCGCATTGGGATTGGCGGTCGCACCTTCGGGGTTATTGACGCCGCCTGGCCCTTGATAAGCGCCCGCGCCGCGATTCGAGAGGTCGTTTTGGGACTCTAAAATGATGCCGGAACTATACCTGAGGGCGGAGCGAAGATCGGTCGAGCCGGTGTCCTCAAGAAATTGCCGCGTGATCACTTCAATCGCCATCGGAGTATCCTTGATGGGGGTATCGAGGCGGGTGCCCGAAATCGAGTTGGTGGCACGATAGCCTTCGTCCTTCGAGGTTGAAACGACGAAGGGAGACAGAACGATAGCTTCATCCGTCTCCGCTGCGGGTTTAGCGCTACTCTTATCCGCTGTGACGCGGGACGATTGCGCAAACAGAGGGAACGGTGCAGCCAGTGCAAAAGCCGCTAGAGCGGCGAGCATACCCTTTCGGGTGCGAGGTAGTTGGTTCGGATTCATTAGGGTTTTTAGGGAGTTTGTTCATTTGCCCCATCGGTGGCGGAATTCGCTCGAACTTCCTCGGTCGAACGGTGGGACAAAACATTTTTCAGGGTCAAATCAGGATTCGAGTGAGTCGAATCTCCCCAAGATAGGCGTCCTCACAATAAGCTTAGTCAACGTTGATGTGCGCATAAAAGTGATTTCGCTATATTACGTTTTTTGTTAAAACGCTATTTTTTAATCATCTCTTAGCAAATAACTTATGATGTATAAATTGAGACAAAATAATCATAGATCTGTAGATTTGAGCACAATTTATCATTTATGTGCTCAAGTTTGTTATCGCAAAACATCCCCTTCCTCCCCAATCAAGGCCGTATGCCTCAGATCAACCAAGAACAGCTCGCGGTCCTCCTTAACCTGTCTCGGACAACCATCTCCCGGAGCCTCTCAAATCATCCAATGATTCACGCCGACACGCGGGCAAAGGTGCAGGCGCTGGCCGAGAAGTTGGGCTACCGTAACACCCCCACGCGCGCCGTGAAGCGCCGCCGTTTAAGCAAGCCCATCACCATCGGCGTTCTTATTGGAATGCCCTCCGCGAATCTTGGCATGGCCACGTTCCCTCTCGTCCTCCAGGGAATCCGAGAGCGCGGGATGATCGACCATGTCGCGATCGACGTGATCAGCCAGGACCCGGCGGAATTGAACATCAAGAATCTGCGGCAGCCCGTATTCCGCCACATTCGCGCGAGTGATTGGCGCGGTGTCATCCTCATCTATCCCTTCGCCCACGATGTCGTCGAATTGATCGAACAAAAAATCTCTGCAGTATCCGTACTGACGGAATACGAACACCTGCCCATTGATACCATCGACACCGACCACTCGGATCTGATCGACCTCATTGCGCAACTCGTGCGCCTCGGGCATAAAAAAATCGGCTTCATGACCTGGCAATATCATGTCGGCGGTCGCTGGGCCATGCGACGCTTCGCCTCTTATGCCGAGGGTTTGTTTTTGCACGGATTGGAATTTAACCCCGAATGGACCGTGAACGTCCACAAGGGTCAGCCCACGTATTCGGATCACCAGGCGGTCGCAAATTATGTTGCAACCCAAACCCGCCAGGCCGGCGTCACTGCCTGGGTTTGCGCCGCTGACCATCAGGCCTACCAGCTGATCGTCGATCTTCGCCCCCATGGAATCCGCGTCCCGGAAGATTGTTCCGTGACCGGATTCGACGGCATCGAGCCACCGTTGGGCATGAGCCAGCTGACCACCCTCGCCGCCGCCCACGCTGAAATTGGGGCGTCGGCGCTCAGCCGGCTGGTCAACCGGATCCTTCATTCCAATGCATCCCGGCGAAAGATTTTCGTCGAGAATACTCTCGTGCCGGGCGCGACCATCGCGGCCCCCGCAGGCTCCGTCGCCTGATTGCCATCCGC
>JANYFP010000017.1 GCA_025362555.1 Verrucomicrobiota bacterium | reverse complement strand
CGAACGCTGTCGGGAATAAAGCCCGACCTACATCGGATCGCTTTAAAATGGGCGGCATATTGGGATTATTTCAACGGCAGTGCTGTTGGGCGGAGGCTGGTTTCGGATGAACGCCCATGGGATACTCTTACGCGGTCTGATCCAGGGAAAGACCCGGTGAATTGGATGTGCTTTCGTAAGCACACGTTATGATCGGGACGTAGGAAGCAGCGGCACAAATGGGCAAGCTTTCTCAATGGGCCAAACACACAACTCATCGCAATATTCTGGTGCAAAGTTTAAGGTAACGATTACCTCGTTAGTACCCCTATCTCATGATTTCCCCTCTTGCCTTGATTCGTGGCCTTTTGATTTCCGTGTTGGTCTGGCCTGCGCTGACAATTGCGCAGACCGTCACTCTCACGGTCAATGCCAACCAAGCGGTTCGCTCGGCTCCGGTCGACGAACGGGTCTTCGGATTGAATGCCACGTGCTGGGATTCTTACGCCGGGACTCCACAGACCATTTCGCTGCTCCAAGCGGCCGGGATCCGGACCATTCGGATTCCAGGCGGCTCACTGTCTGATGAATATCACTGGCGGACGAATACCACGCTCGCGAACACGTGGACCTGGGCGTCCGGCTTCGATAAATACATTAATCTTATCACGGGTATCAACGCCCAGGCATTTGTCACAGTCAATTACGGCACGGGTACGCCCGAGGAAGCGGCTGCGTGGGTCGCGTACGCGAATGCGGCCGCGAATATTCTTGGGACCGGATCTGATGTCGCGATCGGTGTCGACTCGAAGGGCTACGATTGGAAGTCCGCCGGCTACTGGTCTGCTTTGCGCAATTCCGCGCCACTCGGGACTGACGATGGCATGAATTTTCTCCGGATCAGCCGGGTTGCCCCGCTCGGTCTCAAGTATTGGGAGATTGGCAATGAAAACTACGGGACCTGGGAGACCGATGCACAGGTGGTGAAGAACGATCCGTACACCTACGCCATCCGTACGAAAGCGTACTGGACCAAAATGAAAGCCGTCGATCCAACGATTAAGATCGGCGTTGTCTCTCAGCCGAAGGAAAATGATAACGTCAATAACACCAGCCACCCCGCGACCAATCCTCGGACTGGTGCCGTCCAAAACAGTTGGACTCCGGTGATGCTTACCACGCTGAAAGCGGCGCCCGCCCTCACTCCGGATTATCTCATTTATCATCGCTATGATCAGGCCCCGGCGGCTGATCAGCCGACCAATCCAGAAACCGATGCCGGACTGTTGCAAAAATCCAAGACTTGGCCGACGGATGCGACTGCTCTCCGCCAGCAATTACAAGATTACCTTGGCGCGACCGAAGCAGCCAAAGTGGAGCTGACCGTGACTGAAAATAATTCGGTTTATGGCAAGCCCGGCAAGCAGACCACGAGTCTCGTCAACGGCCTCTTTTATGCCGATAGCATCGGCAACCTGCTGCAAACAGAGTTCAATTCCCTCCTTTGGTGGGATCTCCGGAACGGTCAGGATAACGCCAACAATAACAGCGCCTCGCTCTACGGCTGGCGCCAATACGGCGACTACGGAATTCTTTCCTCTGTCTCCACTTTTGGTTCCACCACGGCGTACGATCCCTATCCCACGTATTACGCGATGAAGCTGCTCTCGAATTTCGCGCGCGGCGGCGATACGATTGTTCAAGCGAGCAGCAACAGCACACTCCTCTCGATCTTTGCCGCGAAGCGCAGTGATGGCTCCTTGAGTCTGCTCGTCATAAATAAAGACCCGAGCAATCCGCTGAGCGCCAGTATCGCTCTGACGGGCTACACTCCCGGTGCGACCGCGACGACGTATACCTACGGCAAACCTCAGGACACCGCTGCGCAGACCGGCAGTGGCTCGACGGACATTGCTGCCGGCAGCATGAGCATCAGCGGTTCGACGTTTTCCGCGTCATTCGCGTCCTACTCGGTGACGGTAATTTCCTTCGGCACGACACCGCCTCCAGTGACAACGACTCAACCCGTGATTACGACGCAGCCTCTCAGCCAGACTGTGGCGACCGGGAGTTCGGTAACCTTGACGGCTGCCGCCAGCGGCAACCCGACGCCGACTTACCAATGGCAAAAGAACAACGTCCCTATTTCCGGTGCATCCAGTAGTTCTTTCACCATCGCCAGCGCCGCACTCGGCGACAGTGGTTCGTACTCGGCGGTCGCAACCAATAGCGCTGGCTCAGCCACGAGTGCGACCGCAGTGCTGACCGTCGTCGTTCCGACCCCGCCGGCGATCACAACGCAACCGACGAACCACAGCGCTACCGTCGGTGACTCGGTGACTTTCACCGCCGCAGCTAGCGGTGCTCCAGCGCCAAGTTATCAATGGTACAA
Organism: Verrucomicrobiota bacterium; assembly: GCA_025362555.1. GTDB lineage: Bacteria > Verrucomicrobiota > Verrucomicrobiia > Opitutales > Opitutaceae > Lacunisphaera. The sequence goes on along the minus strand of JANYFP010000017.1, from coordinate 1,158 downwards.
AAATGGTTCCAGCATCAGTGGAGCGACGAATGCCACCTACACGATTGCGGCTGTTCAATCGTCCGACGCGGGCACTTATCAGGTGGTCGCCGTCAATTCCTCCGGTTCCGCAACGAGCGGCGGAGCCACGCTCACGGTCTATGCTTTGCCGATCTTCACTACCCAGCCGCTGAGTCACCCGTCTTTTGTCGGCGGTTCGGTGTCGATGATCTGCGTGGTGAGCGGTACGCCGACACCGACCTATCAGTGGCAAAAAGGCGGAATCGATATTCCCGGTGCCACCAGTTCGACGCTGACGCTTTCCGATGTTCAACTAAGCGATGCCGGCAGCTACGGGCTCGTTGCGACCAACGCGGCGGGTGGCTCCGTCACGAGTCGCTTCTCACGGTTGGTCGTGATTGTCCCGCAACAAAATGCGATTACCTATGCGACGACGCGATCCTCGACCGGCGTCACCGCGGGTGGGATCGTTAACTTCGATTATTTCGTGACCAACGTCGGCACGAAAGCGTGGGGCGCGAATCACTACCTCTCGATTCGCGATGTGAATAATACGTTCGTCGCTTTCTCTTCGCTGATCGGAATTCTTCCCGGCGAAACGACGACGGCGAACCTGAATTTCCCCGCACCCACAACACCCGGCACGTATACTTACTACGTCCAAGGCTTGGAAGATGGCGTGGAATTTTTCTCCACTCAGACAGCGGTGGTGCTCACGGTCCTTGCCCCGGTGACGAATGCGATCACGTACAACACCACTACTTTTCCGGTCAGCGCCGCACCGGGCTCGACTGTCATCTTCACCTACAACGTGACGAACACCGGCACGGTGACGTGGGGCGCAAATCACATCCTATCGCTGAAGAACGGCAGCGGAACGACGCTCTCGTCGACCCCGCTCACGGTCCTCGCGCCGGGTGCAAGCAAGACGGTTAATCTGAGCTTTACCGTTCCTTCCACTCCTGGTTCTTACAACTACACAGTGCAGGCGTCGCAAACCGGTGTGGGCAATTTCGGGACGCAGGCAAATTTGACGCTGATCGCGCTCGCACCGCAACCGAACGCGATTGTTTATAATCGCGTGCGCTATCCCGACGAAGTGGTGCCCGGTGCCGTCTTGAATTTGAAATACACGCTCAGCAACGCCGGCACGCAGGC
>JANYFP010000001.1 GCA_025362555.1 Verrucomicrobiota bacterium | reverse complement strand
TAGGCCGCGTGTTTGCTCGCGCTCCAGAACGCGAGCAAACACGCGGCCTACACTTGGCGTGAATCCTCTCGCCCATCAACGCGCCAATGTCGCGCGCAGCGCATGACACTCGCTGAGCCGCAGTCATCCTCCGCACGCCACCGGCCCCCAACCACCGCCTTGGAAAAAGCAGTGATCGCTCATTTCAGCGTCCTGTTCATTTTCACTTCCTGGGCGTTCGGCGGACAAGCTCCGTGGGTCCGCCAAGTGATCGCCGTCTGGGGCGGCCTCGGCGTTTTGCTTTTTATCGCGGCCAGCCTGAAACTTCGGAAGCCATCCGATCAACGCCGCCACCCTGCGGTGCGCTGGCTTTGGCCGTTGTTCCTCTACGATCTTTTCGTGGGCGTGAGCGGCCTGAATCCCAGTTTCATCGCCATCACGAGCGGGGGCGAAACTTCACTCATCATGGGCCATCCCATTCCGTGGCTGCCCAGTTCTGCTCGCCCCTTGCTCACGTGGTCGGAACTCTGGCAATTCAACGCCATCGTTCTATCGTGTTTCAATCTCGCCCTCGTGCCCCAGAGCCGGCGCTTGATTCGCATGGTCCTCCTGATCATCGGCGGCAATGCGGTTACTCTTGCCGTCTTTGGCACTTTCCAAAAATTAGTCGGTGCCACCGGCCTGTGGTTTGGCCAAGTGGCGTCGCCGAATCCAAAATTCTTTTCCACTTTCATTTATCACAATCACTGGGGTGCCTTCACCCTCTTGAATACGGCCGTGTGTCTCGGTTTGCTTTTCCATTTTATCCGCCGCAACACTCAACGAACTATCTGGCATACACCGGTGCCCTTGGGCGCACTGGCGATTTTGCTGTTGGCCGCCACGATTCCGCTCAGCGCTTCCCGTTCTTGCACCGTACTCATGGCCGCGTTGCTTGGCGGCGCGGGGATCCATTTGCTTCGGCGTCTAGTCCGCCATCGCCGTCAGCAAGGCCAATCCATCACCGCGCCGCTGGCGGGTATTATCGTCGCCGCTTGTCTCGCCCTTGGCGCAATTTACACTCTCGGCCAGGACGTGATCGCGCAGCGCACACTGGAGACATCCGCCCAACTCTCCGCCATTGCCAAGGAAGACACCCTTAACTCACGCCTGACCCTCTATCGAGATACTTGGCACATGGCCGCGGAGAAACCGTGGTTTGGCTGGGGCCTCGAAAGTTACGCGCATGTTTTTCGAATATTCAACACGCAGCGCGCCGTTGAGTCCTGGGTGTGGATTCCCAACTACGCGGAAGCCCACAATGACTGGCTGCAATCACTCGCCGAGGTCGGTTTCGTCGGCACCAGCTTACTCGCCCTGCTTGTCTTGCTGCCGCTGCTTTCCGTTCGATGGCGTGAGGTCGAGTCGCCGCTTCCCCGCACTCTGCTCGCCGGCGTAGCTCTGGTTTTTCTCTATGCCTGGGTTGAATTCCCCTTTGCCAATCCCGCAGTAATGATGACAACCTGCGCCACTTATTTCTGCGCACTGCGCTACGCGACCCTGCCGGACGGTGCATCGAAAAAAAGGCGACCTGACCATGGCTGAAAAAGCTCCCATTTCTATTTTGATTCCGGTGAAAAACGAAGCCGCCAACCTTCCGGCCTGCCTGGCCTCGGTCGCCTGGTGTGATGAAGTGGTGGTCGTGGATTCAGGCAGCACGGACGATAGCGTCGGCATCGCGCGACGGGCCGGAGCTCGCGTCGTTGAATTCAAATGGGACGGTAAGTTCCCGAAGAAAAAAAATTGGGCCCTCACCAATTTCCCGTGGAAACATGAGTGGGTGTTCATCATCGACGCCGATGAGCGAGCCACCCCGAAACTTGCCGCAGCGATGCTCACGGCACTCACGCAGTCCACCCATCAGGGATTTTACGTCAACCGGCGCTTTTGGTTTCTCGATGGCTGGCTCAATCACTGCGGTTATTTCCCCAGCTGGAATCTCCGCTTCTTCCGTCACGCGCTCGGCCGCTACGAGCAACTCGCAGATTCCGCCGGCACCGGCTCCGGCGATAACGAGGTGCACGAACACGTCCAGCTCAAGGGCTCGGCCGGCTATCTGCCGGGCGAGATGGAGCATTACGCTTTTCCGGACATCGCCACGTGGGTGGAAAAACATAACCGCTACAGCAACTGGGAGGCTCAACTCCAAGTCGAAGCCGCATCCACCGCAGCGGTCAGCGCGCCCGCATTGGATCCGGGCCTCGCCCGCAAGCGCCGCCTGCGCCGACTGGCGTGGGCCTTACCCGGCCGCCCCTTACTCCGCTTCTGTTACCACTACCTGTGGAGGGCCGGATTTCTCGACGGCTACCGCGGTTACGTTTTTTGCCGCTTGATGGCGTGGTATGAATTCCTGAATACGACGAAAGCCCGCGAGCTCAAACGCCGCGCCAGTGGACGTGCCTGAATCGTCATATTTCATGGGCCGATCCCGCGTCATTTTTATCAATCGCGTTTACCGTCCGTCGCAAGCGGCGACGGCGCAGTTGCTCACCGATCTCGCCGAAGGTCTCGCTCGACGCGGCTGGCCAGTCCACGTCATTGCCACCGGAGAAAAATCAGGTGAGCTGCAAGGTGTCACGATTCACCGCACCGGTGAAGGCGAACAACACGGCGGCTTGATTTCTCGCGCGCGCAATTACTGGCGCTTCATCCGACGCGCCCGCGAGGAACTCGCGCGTCTCGTGCAACCCGGCGACGTCGTGGTCGTGATGACCGATCCGCCCTTGCTCGGTGCCGCCCTCACCGGAATTGCCACCCGCCGCAGTGCCCGCGTGATCCATTGGATTCAGGATATTTATCCGGAAATCGTCACCGCCCACCTCGGCGTCCTGCTCGGCTGGCCGCTCTTTCCGTTAAAGATCAAACGCGACACCGCGTGGCGAGCCGGACACCGCTGCGTCGTTCTCGGCGAAACCATGGCGCGACAAGTCGCGAGTCAGGGCGTTCCGCGTGATCGCCTCGCGGTCATCCCAAACTGGGCCCCCCGTGAACTGCAGGCGGCAGCAACTCCCGCCGAAATCACCGCCCAACGGGCAGACTGGGACGTGGCCAATAAATTCGTCATCGCCTATTCCGGCAACCTCGGCCGGGTGCATGAATTCAACGCCATCATTGAAGCTGCAGCCGCCCTGCAAACCCAGACTGAGATCATTTTTCTTTTTATTGGGACCGGCGCGCGCTTGGCCGATGTCCGCTCGGCCGTGCAAGTGAATCAACTGCGCAACGTCCGCTTTCTGCCGCCCGCCCCACGGGAAAAACTCGCCGCATCACTCGCTGCCGCCGATGTGCAACTCGTAACGTTAAAGCCCGCTTTTGCTCCCCTGGTTTACCCCAGCAAACTGGCCGGGGTCCTCGCCGCCGGTCGCCCCGTGATTTTCATCGGACCATGCGACGGTGAAATCGCCCAGTTATTGGAGCGCGAAGGCTGCGGCGATGCCGTCGCACCCGAAAATGGCGTCCAGCTCGGAGAAATATTGACTGAATGGTACACGGATTCCGCGCATCGATCCCGCATGGGGCAACAGGCACGCCTCGCGTACGAAAACCATTTCACCGCCGACGCAGCGATCGCGCGATGGGAAGAAGTTTTTGGCTCGGCCGTGATTAGCCAGTAAAACGGTAGAGGCGATTGCCCTCAATCGCCCGCGTTACAGAAGGCCGTTGAGGGCAACGGCCCCTACCCCTGAAACCTAGTTTCCCGTAGCTGTTGGATATCAGACTCGGGAGTGAGTAATCCAAATTCCACGACGCCAGCGGCCTGCTTACCGCAGAGCTTGCCGCACTACCTGCGCCGCATCACTCCACCGCGGCAACGGCCGCGCCATTGCTTCCCGTTGCAACCGGCGATTCTTAGCGGCGTCGGTCAACACGCGGCGCAATTTATCCTGCCAATCCGCAGAGTCGTTGACTGTGGCGACCAAACAGCCCCCGCCATCGGCATTTTCCCGCAATACCGGCAGATCACTCGCCACACACGGCACCCCGCGCCACAGGGCTTCCAGCAACGGCAAGCCGCAACCTTCCGCGATCGTCGGGAAAGCCACTGCCCGCGCCTGCGCGTACAAACTCGCGAGTGCCCGATCACCCGCCGCCGCGTGAAACTGAAATCGCTTTTCGCGCTTTTGCAGTGACTTCATTTTCGCGGCGATGGGCTTGCCGAAATGCGGGTTGATCCGTCCGACCACGTGCAATTCAAAATCCACTCCGTCGCGCCACAACGCTTCCGCCACTCCGAGGAGAAACGACTGGTTTTTGCGCGGCTCAACAATGCCGACGCACAGCAACAGAGGCCGTCCCGGCACAATCAACGGCTCGCGCTGGACCCGGCTGCCTCCATCGAAATCCGCCCCGAGTCCGATCACTTCGACTTGCGCGCGGATCGCGACTTCCTGCCAGCGCCAGAAACCGATAAAATCGCGCCGCGTGTCCGCCGATATCGCCCAAGTTCGCTCAAAACCGGCGAGCAGCTTCATATATTCCGGATGGCGCTGCACACTCTGCGGCCAGGTAATGTGCGGAAACCGAACCGGAATCGCGTCGTGAAACATCGCCGCCAATCGGCACGGTGGCGATTGCACAAACGCTGAGATCCCCGGCCGCTCTGCTTCACAAAACATTTCAACCGTGAATAGCCAATCGGCGGCGATAAACTTCACCGGCTCTCGTCGCGTCCCGCCCACAAACGTGCGCCGACGTCCATCCCACGACACCGGGACAACCGCCGCTCCCATCTCCTGCAATAAGCGCGAAGACAACCGCATCAGCCCTGAGCGATGCTTCGCGGCCCCCATCTTGGTGATGTCGTAATAAATCATGCGGTCGAAATCAAATAACAGTATTCACGGTTAAAATTTCCCGGTGGCTAATTCTTCATTGCAGCCTCGAAGCATTCAACCAATCGCGCCGTGTTCTTATGCGCGTCATAGTTTTCTTCCACCCAGCTACGCGCCTCGCGTCGCAACGTTTCCGCGAGCTTATCGTCCTCACTCAACCGGCGCAGTGCGATTACCCACGCCAGCGGAAAATCCACATCGGCGACCAATCCCGTGCGCTCCTGACTGATCGCCTCCGTCGTGGCGGAAACGGGTGAGGTCACGACCAATACGCCCGCCGCCATCGCCTCTGGAATAACGTTGGGGAGGCCGTCGCGATCACCACTGGGCGCGACCACTCCGGTGTGAAGCAACACGTCCGCCCAGCAAAGTTGCCCCCACACTTCCGGCTGCGGCAACTGCCCGAGTAACTTCACCTCGGCCCCAAGTCCCATTTGCAGAACTGCCGCCGACAGCTCCGCGCGCAACGGTCCATCCCCCACCCACCGCGCCTCAAAAGAAATCCCCGCTTCCTTCAGTGCCACGTAAATGCGCAGCTGATAATCGAGGCCCTTTTTTGCGACGAGCCGTGCGATACAGATCAACCGCAACGGCCGCCGGTTTGCGCGCAACGGCTTGAAAGCCGGAAAAGTTCCCAAGCCGCGTCGGATACAAACAATCTTCTCCGCCGGCAACCCGCGCTCGATGAGTTCCCGTCGGCCCATCTCGGTTGAGGTGTGAATGAAGCGCGCGTGAATTAATTTTTCGCGCAGCCACCAATCGCCCCCGTGTTCATAAATATCATACGCGTGCGCGCCACTACTGTAGCGCCAGCCAAACATCCGCCAAAACACCCAGCCCGCCGTCGCCGGCGCCCCGGCCCACGCTCCGTGCACGAGCGCCGGCGGATCTTTCTGCAACTGCGCCGCATAACTCCCGGCAAAGCCGGCCCCGAGCATGTTCTCCCAGAAATTCAACCACGACGGCGCTCCCCGCGTTATCACTCCCTCCATCAAATCACGAATCAACCGCGGCCGACGCACGCAATTCCACGGGATGATAAAAAGAAAAACCCAAATTAAACGCCACTTGGGAAAATTCTGGACCGGCAGGCCGTTGAACTCCCCGCCGCCGCCCCAAAGTGAATACAATTTCAACCGAAGCCCTTTCGCCTGCAACGCTGCGACATCACGCTGCAGAAACGTCTCCGAGACTTTCGGGAACGTCGTGAACAAAAGTGCGATATGCGGTGGTTGGGGTTCCAAGGAAAGAGGAAGAAAACGAATAAGCAGATTAGCCACGAAGCACCGCCGAATGACACTAAAAAGTTGCGGCCGGAATTCGCTCTTCTGGTTTCTTTGTAGGGCCGCTGCTTGCGGCGGCCTCGTGGG
>JANYFP010000574.1 GCA_025362555.1 Verrucomicrobiota bacterium | reverse complement strand
AATCGTCGAAAAAGTGCGCCAGGTTGATGACCTCATCAGCGAAGTGGCGACCGCCAGTCAGGAGCAGAATAAAGGGGTGCAGCAGATTAACGTGGCGACCCGCCACATGGACGGCGTGGTGCAAACAAACGCCGCCAGTGCCGAGGAAAGTGCAGCGGCAGCCGAGGAACTCAGCGCTCAAGCGACGTCCCTCAACGAAATCATCGCTAACCTACAACAACTCGTTCGGGGTGCCTAACCTCTCCGGACAACGGCGGAATATAATCTTATGACCGAACTCTCTCTTGGTGAAATCGGCAAATCGGCTCAATGCGCAGCCTAAAAAAAGAAAGACCTCGCTGCCTTTGTCGGCACCAGACCGTCACAGTGTCCGACGGAAAAGCCAGGTCGCCAAACCCATCGCCACCGCAGTGAAGCCAAAGAGAAACAGAAGATCGTAGCCCACGGCACCAAGTCCCGTATTTTTCAACAAGACTTCCTTGAATCCATGGACGGCATAGGTGAACGGATTGATCATCGTCATCGCCCTCATCCAACCCGGAAAGGCGTTGATCGGATAAACCGCGCCGCTCGGGAAGTAGAGCATCGTGTTGAGCATGCCAAAAATCGCCCGCGGCAACATCGGGTCGTTAATCCGTACCATGATCAGGAACATCATGCTGATCAGCGCAAATGACGTGGCGACCACAAGGACGAACAGGCGCGCCAGTCTCAACAGGTTCAACGGATCAGGAATGCCGGCGATAATCGCTCCAATTGTAATTAGCACCACGCCGGAGAGCACGGCCTTGATGACACCGGAAAGAGTGAAGCCCAGGATCAGTTCGAATTTCCGGATCGGCGTAACCAGATAACCTTCGTGCAGCCCACGGGCCCTGTCATCGATAAAGATGATGCCGCCGCCGAACATTGCGGAGACAAAGATCGCGAGCACAATGGTGCCGGGCAGCAGATATTGGATATACGGAACATAAGGATAGATCTCGACGACCGATAGCGTCGCCTTCGACTCAAGGCGCGCGGCCACCGCCGGCTGATGATAGGACGCCGCGAGCCGCTCAAGTACACCACCGAGAGCCGCCGAGGAAAACTGATCAGTGTTGTCCTCCATCAGCGCGAGTTGCGGCGCAGCGCCCGCATGGAGTTTGCGGGAAAATTCCGGTGGAATGTGCAACACACCATTGAGCCGCCCGGTGCGCAGGTCCTGCATCGCCACAGTCAAATCCGTATAAGTGATGGACTCGAATGTGTGCGCGTTGGCTGTGACGGCTTGTAACATTTCCTTCAACTGAATGGCCGGCAGACCGTGATCCTGATCGACCACGCCGAGCCGCATATTTTTCACCTGTCCACCGAAGGCGTAACCGAGAAAAATCAACTGCAGGAGCGGCATGATCAGCGACATCACCAGCAGTGCCGGAGTACGGCGGAAGCGGCGCAGGTCGCGTTCGATAATAGCCCAGATTCTAATCATGGTCAGGAGCTCAGTTGGATTCGCGCCGCGTCATCATCGGCCGCGGTGCGGGTGCCTGCAGCGCATCACGCAGATCATGTCCGGTGTAGTGCAGGAAAACGTCGTCGAGTGTCGTGCTTTGCACCGAGAGCGACGTCACGCCGACGCCAGCGCGGCGCGCCGCCTCCATCAAGGCAGTGGTGGTGAGTGGGCCGTTATTGGAAGAGAGCCGGAAGACCGGGGGATCGGCCTTGATCTCGGCCACCTCCGGCAAGGCGCGCAGCGTCTCGGCCCAGCCGGCCGGCACGTCGGCGAAACTCACCTCCAGCACGTTTCGCCCGGGAATCGAGGCCTTCAATTTCAACGGCGAGTCGAGGGCCACGAGCTTGCCGTGATCGACGATGGCGATGCGGTCGCAGAGTTTGTCGGCCTCGTCCATGTAGTGGGTGGTGACGATGATCGTGAGATCGCGCTCGCGTTTGAGCCGCGCCAACATTTCCCAGACAGCCGTGCGCGAGACCGGATCCAGCCCGGTGGTGGGCTCGTCGAGGAAGAAAATCTTCGGCTCATGCACAAGCCCGCGAGCAATCTCGAGGCGCCGGCGCATGCCGCCCGAAAACATCTTGAGCGGTTTATCGCGCCACTGGGTGAGATCCACCGCGGCCAGCAGTTCGTCGATGGCGCGCCGGGCCTTCTCCCGCGGAATGCTATAGAGCTTTGCATAGATGCTCATGTTTTCCACCGCCGTCAGATCGAGGTCGGAAGTCATGGCCTGCGGGATGACCCCGATGGATTTGCGGACCTCGTCCGCGGCGTGCACCACATCATGACCGTTAACGCGCGCGACTCCCGAGGTCGGCAGGACGAGGGTCGTAAGCATGCGCAACAAGGTGGACTTGCCGGCACCGTTGGGGCCGAGCAGTCCAAAAATTTCCCCGTGATTCACAGAGAAACTGAGTCCGTCCACGGCGCAGAAATCGCCGAAGCGTTTCGTGAGGTTCTGAACTTCGACGTCGAGCATGGTCAGGCGTTCACCTCAGCGCGCAAACGGCAGGATAACGTAAGCCGTCATCCCAACCGCGAGACTCTGATCACGGTTTTCGCAGCGGAGACGCAGCTCGAAGGTTTTGATATCGCGCTTGGTTCGGCTCACGTCGCGTTGGGTCGCATACGCGGCATCAACTCCGCGAAAAAAAATCGTACCCTCACGTTCGGCACCCGAAGGCAGCCGGACGGTGAGTTTATCGCCGAGGCGCAGCCGATCGAGGTAACTCTCCTCCACGTCGGCCCGGATCCAGAGGTTCGCGGGGTCGATCAGTGTGACGATGGCCTGGCCGGGATTGACGACTTCACCGGTCAGCGCGGCGCGCACGTTGACGATGCCGTCGACCGGGGCGCGGATTTCGGTGTAGCCCAGCCGCACCCCGGCCTTGTTTTTTTGCGCCACGGCGGCAGCGAGCTGCTGGCGACTGGCGGCGAGCGAGGCCTGGCGCACGGCAACTTGGGAGGCCCCGGCCTGAGCCAGGCCCACCGCAGCCCGGGCCGCATCACCCTGCTTGCGCAGCGCGGCGACGCGGGCCTTGGCTCCCTCGTGTGCGGCGTGCGCCTGATCGTAATCCTGGGCTGAGTTAACGCCACGACCGCGCAAGCTTTCCGTCCGCTCGAAATTAAGCCGGGCGAGATCCGCATCAGCCTCGGCTTGGATCACCGCAGATTCTGCGGCGGCCAGATTAGCCTCAGCCTGCACCACTTGCTGCGCGGTCAATTCCCGTTGAAACCGGAGATCCGCCTCGGCTTGGTCCACGAGGGCGGCGGCACTCTGCTCGATGCTCTCGGAGTAAGCGAAGTCGGCTTTTCCTTCCGCAGCTGCGATCGCACCGAGAAGCTGGCCGCGCTTCACGGTGTCGCCCGGCGCGACAACGAGTTGCTGAAGGCGACCCTGAATCTCGGAGCTGACAATGGTCTCGTCGGTTGTGACGAGTCCGGTCAGCACGAGATGAGGGCGGCGAAAGCCCAGAACCAGGGCGACTGCACCAACCACTGCGACGGAAGCGATCAGAATAATTGTACGTTGCTTGGTCATGGAAATAAAACGCGTGAGAGCGCTACATTAGTGCGCTTTCCCCATCGATATTAATCGGTCCGCTCGTGGTCGCGTTCATGAATCATCACCAGCAATGGCGTCGCGGCGGCGGGTGAAGACGGAAAAGAAATACCCCATCGCCGCGGTATAAATCCGTCGGTCTGGCACCTCATGTGTGACCACGTCGGGACGAAGGCCGAATGACTCCGTCTCATGCGGAGCGGAAAGAGCGGACGAAGTCCGGCGCGGTCGGTCCAGCTTGGGCTTCTCGCTGTTGCGTCTGGCTGATTTCATCTTGGGCAAAGGCCATAAAAGGGCCTGATCGTTGCGGAAGCTATGGTTAAAAAATCGGACGACGCATCATCCTGATTTTTCGGATCGATGTCGTCGGTCGCCACGAGGACCGTGAGCAGAAATAAAATAAGAGTGGTCGTGATCATGGTGAATGGGTTGCAGTGCGATGGAGTGCAGCGAAGAAAAACATTTGGCAGCGAAGCACCGGCCACCAGCGGGAGAGTAGACACGATACGGCGATCAAACTCAGGCCGCTAAGCCGTGAAGGCGCTCGCAAAAAGGTCAGCCTTGGCCGCCGGTCGGTTTCGCCGGGCTGTCCGGTCCGTGACTCTCAGGGTCGCACCACTGTGGACGAGGCCAGTCTCCGAATCGGCGGCGCATCTCGTCTCGCATGTGCTCACGCTGCTCCGGGTTGAGCGATTCCCAGCGCTTCGCCATCATGCGTTCGCGCCAGCGCGAGCCAAAGCCGCGGCTGCGGCCGGGCCAGCCGCCGAACAGGATTCTGGCCAGCAACAACAGGCCGAGTGCCTGCCAGTAAGTGACGGTTTTCACCGCCAGCACGTCGACGAGCACCCCATTCCAGAGGTCGCGAACCACCACGGTTAGGACGGCGAGGAAGGCGAGCACGGCGAGCGGAATCAGCAGACGGAAACGACGATGGCATTCAGTATTCATGGTAAAAAATCAATGGGTGGACGGGGAACGAAATTCAGCACGCAGCGGTTCAAGTCGCTCCCGCAGATGCAGGACAGCGTAGCGCTTGCGGGCGAGCAGTGTGTTCACGTTTTCGCCGGTGAGCGTGGCGATGTCTTGAAACGACATCGCGTCGAACTCATGCCACATGAAAACCTGCCGCTGCTGCTCCGGTAACTCGGCGAGCGCGGCGTACAATTGTTCCCAAAATTGATTATTCAGATGTTCCGTTCGCGGAGTCTTATCCTCGCGCAATAGAAATCCCGCGAAGTCGAATCCGGTCTCTTCATCCTCCGCGTCAGACACCATCGCATCCAGCGATGCCAGTTGCGGCTTTCGGTAGCGATCAATGATCCGGTTGCGAGCGACCGTGTAAAGCCACGCACTTACTTGCTGAATAGGCCCGGCTTCGAGAGTAACGATCAGTTGTTGCCAGACTTCCTGGGAAACATCCTCGGCGTCAGCGTCAGTCGGCACGCGTGCCCGGATGAATTGCATGAGCCGCTGTCCCATGTCGCGAACAATTTGGGAGATGTGCCTTTTCTGGTCGGTGCTCATTAAATTCGGAATCTGGCGGACGGCGTCCATTTCACTGTTCAGACGGATGACGCCCGGAAATATTGTACTGCGGCAGAAAATAACCAATGAGCATCGAATAGCCGTTAGGCCGGGTCTGCTCCAAAAATCAACGATGCGGGCCGGTGGATCCGGTGCTTCGCACGATAATCGTCGGAACGGTTTGCCGCAAGGGAACGCAAAGTGTGCAGAGAGGAACGTGGGCGACTCTGACTTTGTGCGCCTTGCGCTCTTTCGCGGCTTAATCTCGGTGGCTGCGATCACTGGGTTTTATTTAGCAGGGATCAGCGAAAATGAGCGATTGACCGACCCAGTCCCAAATTCCATTGGCCATTTCACGAACGTTATATTTACGTCATCTCGCCACGGGCCGCCAACCGCCATGAAACCGAAAATCTCATCACCCGATTCCTGGGCTCTCCCCAAAGAGTCAGCCGCCCAGAAAGCCGCCCGTCGCCGGAAACTTCACGCTCTACTCAAAAAGGGAATGGGACTGAAGCCTGGGGAACTAAAGGCGTCTGTTCGACCTGGTTATTACGAGACCTTTCGAGCCATGGAAGACCCCGCTCCCTATGGCCGCCGCCGTTCTCGTCGATAGCACCTACTACATTTGGCATCAACGTCGGGATCTTGATCCATTCGTCGCATTGAACGCGACGCCGGGTGAACATGAAATCATCATGTGCGGCATGGTCATGTTCGAGGTACTGCGAGGCGCACAAGGCGGCCGAATTTTGCAACATTACCGGGCTGCGTTTGCTTTGCTCATCAATATTCCAACGACCAACGCGATTTGGGAACGCGCAGCCCAAATCGCTTGCGGACTCGACCACCGCGGCACGCCCATACCACCGCAAGATTCCTTGATCGCGGCACACGCGATGCAAGCCGGAGCGGCAGTGCTCACATTCGATAAACACTTCAACCTGGTCCCCGGATTAACCGTGCTGGATTCATTGGAATAAGGCGCTTTTCCAGACCGCGAAGTTTTTAACCGCTAATGGATTCATCTCACGATGAATCCGCCAAGATGTGCTGCGGCTAATCACCTCCGCCGATTTGATCCGGGGGCCGGTTAATCGCCGATTGTTTTATCGGTCCGCGACCAACAGATCATAAAATAAAAACTAATGACGATCATCCAGAGCGGCTTCTCAAGGACTGAACCAAGGGTCGATCTTTGTAATATGGAGTCGATGATTTAGACTGAAAAGTCACCCTCCGTGCACCCGTTTTCAGCTCGGAGTAATGGACCATTCAAATCCTATGCTAGCTATCACTCACCACAAAGATTAACCCCCTATTTTTGTCTCCTTGTGATTGCCAGGCTCGCTCTGAAATTAAATTCCGCAGATCGATCTCGTCAGTAGAGGACACAGAGTTCGGAAGGAGTTAGATGAGCAATACTTGCGGTGTGGTGTTCTGCGAATTTCAGCTCACCTGCTGGGTGATGCCTCTTTCGGGCAATCTAT
>JANYFP010000542.1 GCA_025362555.1 Verrucomicrobiota bacterium | reverse complement strand
AGGTGGAGCGGGTTGACCTCAACCCGCTTTCTGCGCGCGGCACTCCAATCAACGCATTGGGGTCAATGCGCGCCACCTTATAGGATGATGAGCCCGCTCTCCGTGTCCGCTCATTTCACCACACCCATACGAACGACATTGAAAGAATTCGCCGGCAGCGTGAGGTCGAACTTAGGACCTACGGGAGTCAGGTCGGTCTGTTTCGGTACGACCTGGTCGGGTGAGTCGAACGTATTTACCGCCGCCAAATCGTCCGACTGCAACACCGTCACCGTGCCGCGCTGGACTTGGCGCACGCCGCTGAGATCCACCGTGCACACCGAGGCCTTCGCCGTCGCGTTAACGAGTTTGAGAATAACTTCGCCCGTCGCTTCATCAAAGGAGGCGGTCGCATACAACCGCTTCTCCTCGGCCGGAGACAATTGGCTGAACGCAACTGGCAACACCCGATCTCCACGATTGCGGGCGAATAGACTTTGCACGTGATAGTTTGGCGTGAGGAGCGTGCGCAGGTTATCGGTCCAAATCAAATCGGGGGTCCACTGCCAGGCATCCACGTGCGCAAACAAGGGCGCGTAGGAGGCCATGCGAACCACATCCGCATTGCGTTCGAGACCGGTCATGAAGGCCGCCTCGGACAAGGCGCACTCGAAATTATTGCGATTTTTAACGCTGACCGTGCTGTCACTTTGCGCGGCATATTCGCCCATGAAAACTTTAGGACCGTTGCGCTCGTAATTGTCGTAGCGATGGGCGTTGTCCAAAAACCACGCCGGCTTCGCGTAGCAATGTTCGTCGATGATGTCGGCGTGCAGCTCGCGCAATTTCGGCCAGAGAAATTTGAAACGCTCATCGTCGGGCGAAGGACCGGCTGCGGAAATGAGAGCGATCTCAGGATGTTTGGCCTTCAATGCTTCGGCGAATTTAGCGTAACGTTCGATGTATTCCGGGCCCCACTGTTCGTTGCCCACGCCAAGCAGTTTCAGGTTGAACGGTTCGGCGTGGCCCATCGCCGCACGTTTCGCTCCCCAGGTGCTGCTCACCGGCCCGTTGGCAAATTCGATCAGGTCGAGTGCGTCCTGAATGTAAGGCTCGAGTTGATCGAGCGGACAAAGTTCACCGGAATTAAACTGGCAAGCCATGCCGCAGTTCAAAATCGGTAAAAGCTGGGCGCCGATATCCTCGCATAACTGAAAATACTCAAAGAACCCGAGACCAAACGATTGAAAGTAATCGGGCGTAGGTCGGTGCAGAAATTCGGAATTCCAGCGATTGATCAGAACCTCACGTTCCTCAACTGGCCCAAGGGTTTTTTTCCACTGATAGCGAGTGGCAAGCAGGTTACCTTCCACGATACAACCGCCCGGAAACCGAAGGAAACCGGGATGCATGTCCGCCAATACCTGAATCATGTCCGGCCGCAGCCCCCCGGAGCGATTCTTCCACGTCCGCTCCGGAAAGAGCGAAATAAAATCCAAATCAAGGCTACCCTTGCCATCGACCAGTACCACTAAACGCGCCTTGGCGTCGGTGTCCTTCGAGTGTAATTTTGCGGAATATTTCTGCCACTCGCTGGTGAACCCCGTCAGGTCAACCGACTCCAGCACCGCCCCGTCACTCCCGTAAAGCCTCACCGTCAGCTTCGGCTCTCCCGCTCCGGCGCGAACCCGCACCGAAAAATCGTATGCCTCCCCCGCTCTCACACCGATCCCACGGAAACCCTCATTCGATAAACCGAGCAGGCCCGCACCCCCGGAATTCACGCGAACATAGTGCGGGTTACCAGGGGCAAAAGGCAGATCAGAGTGGACGGAAATTTCACCTTTCGCTTTGGGGGGAATAAGTTTTGTCCAGCCCATCAATGCGTCAGGAAATTCAAATCCCCGATTCTTCACGAGCTCGGCGTAGAGCCCGCCATCGGCGCCGAAATTAATATCTTCAAAAAACGCGCCCCACATCGCCGGATTGATGGCCGCCCCAGGCTGATCAACGCGAACGCTGAGTGTTGCAGCGGGCACCGAAACCAAGGAGGTCGCCGCTAAGGAAAATGCCGCAAAGAGAGATCGTTTCATGAGTGAGCTAAAAATGGAATTGCGAAGGGAGTAAAGCAAGTGAGTGAGCGACGTTACAGTAAAAGGGGAAGCAAACCTTGCCGCATTTTGAACGTCTCAACTCCAGCCCAATCCGCTCAATTTGTCACGACTAAGCACGCTTCCTCCCTGATCGAAGTTTCGATCTGGCGGGCCCGAACACCCGGCTCCGTCGTTCACTGCACCAATAGCACCACGGTGTCCGCCATTTCGAAGAAGACCACGCCATCCTCGAAGGCTTGGAGGGTGTAGGTGTAAATTCCAGGGGTCGTCGGCGCGGTGAAACTCAGACTCGATGTCCGACTCGCGCCGGGGGTGACCCCGTTGAGGGTCGGGAAAGCAAGGAAAGTATTATCCACGTCACGGAACGAGAGGTAATGCGTCGCGCCCCAGGTGCGCGTGCCGCGGTTCGTCACGTTCGCGGTAAAGTTGACCGTGGCG
>JANYFP010000511.1 GCA_025362555.1 Verrucomicrobiota bacterium | reverse complement strand
CTGCTCGAGCGCCTCGAACATATTATTCTCAGCCACCAAGGTGAACTCGAATGGGGCGCCGCAGTCATCGCCGCCACGCCTGAAGCCGTGTTCGTGGCGAAGATCGACGACCTCGACGCCAAGATGGGCATGGTGCAACGCCTGCTCCGCACCGCCGGAGAGAACGACGAATTTTCCGACAAACATCTCGGATTAAATACCCAACTCCTGCTCACGAAACCGCAGAAATGAATTCGGAATCCCCAACAGTCACCCCGCCTCGGACTGTTGAGGCGGCGGTACCGCAACCGCGCCTGATGTCGCTTGATGCCCTGCGCGGGTTTGACCTTTTTTGGATTCTCGGAGCCGACGCCGTCGTCTACGCCCTCGGTCACCTGACCAACGTCGCTCCCGTCCGTCTGCTCGTTGCGCAGATGGACCACTCCGCGTGGGCCGGCCTGACTTTCTACGATCTCATTTTCCCGCTCTTTGTTTTTATTACTGGAGTCTCGTTGGTGTTCTCACTGAGCAAGACTTTGGCTAAGCACGGCCGCGCCGCCGCCGTAAAACATATTTTTTCGCGCGCAGCCCTCCTCTTCGCGCTGGGAATACTTTATAACGGCGGCCTCTCGCATGCGTGGCCCGAGGTCCGACTCGCGGGGGTGTTGCAACGCATCGCACTGGCCTACGCCGCCGCGGGCCTGCTCTTCTGTTTCTGCAATTATCGGTTCCGCAGTCACGTCGGGATTTCCCTGCTGGCAATTTATTGGGCGCTCCTGAGCTTCGTTCCAATTCGCAACCTCGCCCTTGATCGGGCAACGTTGGCGGCGCACTTCGGCACCGCCCAGCCAACGCCGGAACAGGTCCGCCAGCTCTACGAAAATACTGCCGTGAAAGTAACCGGCCGCTTCGAACCTGGCCTCAACCTCGCGAATCACTTGGATTATCGTTTTCTGCCTGGAGCCAAATACGACACCTACTGGGATCCCGAGGGCTGGCTCAGTACGTTGCCCGCAATTTCCACCTGTCTGATCGGGGTAATGGCCGGTTGTTGTCTGCGTCGGACCGATCGAAGTGATCGCCAAAAACTAAAACGCCTCATCGTCACTGGCGGGCTCTTTCTCACGCTGGGTTATTTCTGGGGCACCGACTTCCCGATCATCAAAAAAATCTGGACGTCCTCGTTCGTGCTGGTCGCCGGAGGCTGGAGCATTCTCCTGCTCGCACTATTTTATTACCTGATCGACGTGCGCCGCTGGCGCGGCTGGTGTCAGCCGTTCGTCTGGATCGGACTAAACCCCATCACACTGTACCTCGCCACCGCGTTGATTAATTTCAGCCGGATTGCCGAACATTTTGCGGGCGGGAGTGTCGCGGCATTTTTCGATGCGCACCTCGCACCGGGCGCGGGAAATCTGCTCCTGGCCTGCGTGACGCTCGGATTGCTTCTCACCCTCGCGCGATTCCTGCATCGGAAACAGATTTATTTGCGCGTGTGAGTGAGGAAGCCGCAAGAGCTCTCGGAATTCAGAGCGCGAGCACGCTCGCTGGCCTACCTCATACGCCTTTTCGGTCGTAGGCAGCGTGCTCGCACGCGCTCGGGGAGGTGCCAGGCGCGAAACCTACCCTCGCAAAGCCCCCCCGGAACTCAGAGCGCGTGCGAGCACGCTGGCCTACCTGATCAAAACACAAAGGCTCCGCCCTCAGCCTTCGGCGCGTTTCCGGGCATCGGCGTCGATCAGGGCTTTGAGTCCATCGAGCGTCGCCTTGGCGGTCGCCTTGGCGGCGGGCAGATCGACGGCGGATTTCACCGGCTCCTGCGCGAAGAGATAAAACTTCATCTTCGGCTCCGTGCCACTGCCACGCGCGGCAAACGAATACCCGTTCGCCAACGTGACCAAATACAAATCCTGCGATGGAATCAGTTCACCATCGGCATCGTGGAATTTCTCGCGGCCAAAATCCTGAAAGCGCGTCACCTTCGTCTCGCCGAATGCCGTCGGTGGACTCGAACGGTAGGTATCGAGGATGCGCTTGATCTTCGCCGCGCCACTGGCGCCTTCGAAGTAGATATTGATCACCCCTTCGAGGAAGAATCCGTATTTCAGATAAATCTCATCGAGATATTCCGGCACCGTCAGGCCGCGGGATTTCACCCAGGCCACGACTTCGGCAAACATCAAACACGCGGCGTTGCCGTCTTTGTCGCGCAAGGAATCGTTGGGCAGATAACCGTAGCTTTCCTCGCAGCCGAAAAGATAAAATGAGCTGTGTTTCAGGAGCAGTTCGGCGCGCTTGCGGAAGGGCGTAGCGTCGTAATCGAGCGCGATGCCTTCCTTCAGCAGCAACTCCTCTTTCAACTTGGTTTCGTAACCGCCCATCTTCGCCGCGATCCATTTGAAACCGGTGAGCGTGTTAATGACTTTCACGCCGTGCCCGCGGCCGATCGCATCGAGCAACGATGACGTCACGTAGGTCTTCACAATCACGGCGGACGGCGTACCCTCCGCAGGAATCCAGCCGAGCGCCTTGTACTTGGTGATGCGATAATCCGAAAGTAACGCGCCCACTTGATTGCCCGTGAGCAAATCCATTTTCCCAGCGCGATTCCGCACCGCCGTACCCATGCGATCACTGTCCGGATCGGTCGCCATCACAACATCGTGACCGCCTTTCTCCGCCAGCGCCACCGCGAGCGAAAGCGCTTCGGCGTTTTCCGGATTGGGTGATTTGACGGTCGGGAAACGCGCATCGAACGCGGATTGCTCCGGCACTTCGGTGACGTGCACGCCGGCGTGCAACAGCAGCGGAACGGATGAAACCGCACCCACGCCATGAATGTTGGTGTAAACCACTTTGACCGGAGTCTGCCGGATGATCGCGTGATCGAGCACAGCCTGCGCAGCCGCCGCGAGGTAAGCGTCATCCGCATCGTGACCAAGCGTAACCACGCGGCTGATGTCCTTCGCGAGGAACTGCAACACGCCGGACAGCGGCACATTATTTACCTCGTCGATGATGGCCTTGTCATGCGGCGGGGTAACCTGACCGCCATCCGTGAAGTAGGCCTTGAAGCCGTTATCGTGCGGCGGATTGTGACTGGCGGTGATGACGATGCCGGTGTGCGCCTGCAAGTGACGCACCGAAAAACTGAGCTGCGGCGTCGAGCGCGGGCCGTCAAAAATAAAAGCCACCCCACCGAGGCGCGTCCAGGTTGACGCGGCCAATTCACAAAAATGCCGCGAGAAGTGCCGCACATCATACGCAATGACGAG
>JANYFP010000486.1 GCA_025362555.1 Verrucomicrobiota bacterium | reverse complement strand
GGATCGTTTGAGTTGCGACTTTCAATAACGTGATGCCAAAGATCGTCATCGCGGCGGCAATGGGTGCCAGATACCATTTCCAAATGGAGCGGAGGAGTATTCGTTGATGCTGCAGTTCCGTAATATCGGCGGTCAATTTTGCGAGGATCGGGGTCTCGGGCCCGAGTCGCTGGCGATGCGCACGAACGCGCTCCTTCACAAAAAATGCGGTGACTCCGAGCAGCAGGGCGATGGCGAGGGCGATTGGCCAGCCGTTCTTGCCGATCTGCCACCACACCCGGGCGTAGACTCCCGCCACAAAAAGCCCGGCGACCGATTCTGCGAGATCACGCATGAGCAGCGTCGCCGCCAGTTTGCGGCGTTTCGTTTCGAACGTCTCTTTGAGGCTGGCCACATCGGCCGTGGCGCCGACTGGCGGCTCTTGGCGCTTCCAAGCCGCTTCGTAATCATTCCAGTTCATTGGTGACTCCTTTCATGTGTTCGGCGAGGCGTTTGCGCGCGCGGGTCAAAGCCACGCCGACATGGTTGTCCGTCAGGCCGGTGATATCGGCGATTTCGCGGTAGGCGAGTCCGTCGAGTGAAAGTAGGATCAAGGCTCTTTCTGAGACGGGCAGGGCGTGAATTGCAGCGAAAAGTTTTTCGAGTAATTCGCGATCGCCGGCCCGGTCGGCGGGCGAGGCGGCATCGGTGGGCACGCTAGCTAAATCCACTCCTGGTTCGATTCGCTTTTCGCGGCGGGTGGTCCCGCGTCGCCACGTCAATGCGGTGTTGAGGCAGACACGATAGATCCAGGTGGAGGGTTTGGATTGTCCGGCAAACGCCGGCAGCGAGAGCCACAATTTCAATAACAGTTCCTGTTGCAGGTCAGCGCCGTCCGCCGGTGTGGATGTGAACGATCGCGTGACTTTGACGATGATGCCGCGATGGTCCTCCAGCCAGCGCTGAAAGAGAGAATCGTGGTCGGCAGAAGGGCTCATTAACTGATTAGTCTCTGGCCAACGATAATCCTTACACTCTTTCTTGCCGAGCGGGAAATCGGACGTCCGGGCTTCCGCCGCCCGGCAAGTTCTCTCGGCTTGGCAATGTCATCCGGTTTCGCTTCACTTCATTTGATGCATTACCCTCTCTTTGTGTCTCGTGCCGTGTGGTCGTTGTTTTTAACTTTGGGTTATTCCGGCTTGCACGCGGCTGCGGGCAAAAACTGGCCCACTTATTTGGGCGATAAATCGGCGAGTCACTATTCGACGCTCGCGCAAATTACTCCGGAAAATGTGCCGCAGTTGGAAGTGGCATGGACGTGGCACGCCGGTGATGCGCGCTCCGATTCGTCGCAGATCCAATGTAATCCACTCGTGATCGACGGCGTGGTTTATGCCACGACGCCGCAACTTAAATTGGCGGCGCTTGAGGCGGCGACGGGGAAGGAACTCTGGCGCTTCGAGCCATTTGAACCCAACGGCGTTAACCGGGGATTGGCCTATTGGACCGAGGGGGATGAACGGCGGATATTATTTGGAGCGGGGCAGTGGTTGCAGGCGGTGGACGCGAAGACGGGGCGGTTGATCGAAAGTTTTGGTGATCACGGCCGGGTGGATTTATCCGAAGGGTTGGGTCGCGATGTGCGTGGGTTGGCGATTCAGGCAAATACTCCCGGAGTAATTTTCCGTAATCTCATTATCATGGGCATGCGCGTCGGCGAAGGTCCGGCCCCGGCCGCGCCCGGGCATATTCGCGCTTACGATGTGCGCACGGGAAAACTGGTGTGGCGGTTCAACACGATTCCCCAGCCGGGTGAGCCCGGCTACGAAACCTGGCCGGCCGATGCATGGCAGCGTACCGGCGGCGTCAATGCTTGGGCGGGCATGACAGTTGATGAGGAACGCGGTCTGCTGTTTTGTCCGATTGGCTCCGCGACTTTTGATTTTTGGGGCGGTGACCGCGTCGGTAATAATTTGTATGCGGACTGTTTGCTCGTGCTCGACGCCGCCACCGGCAAACACGTGTGGCATTTTCAATTTACCCACCACGATTTGTGGGATCGCGATCCGCCCGCGCCGCCGAATCTCGTGACGATTCATCGCGATGGACGGGAAATTCCCGCCGTCGCGCAAATTACGAAGTCCGGGCATGTCTGGGTCTTTCAACGGGAGACGGGTGAGCCGCTCTTTCCGGTTGAGGAAGTGATCGTGCCGAGTTCCGATCTCGCGGGCGAAGTGGCCTCGCGCACCCAGCCGCTGCCGCTGAAGCCGGCGGCGTTTACGCGCCAGCTATTCACGGCGGAGGAAATCACCAATCGGACGCCTGAGGCGCACCGGGCCGTGTTGGAACGTTTTTCCCGACTGCGCGCGCACACGAAGTTTGCGCCGCCGAGCCGCGAGGGCACGATTATTTTTCCGGGCTATGATGGCGGGGCGGAGTGGGGCGGGGCGGCGGTCGATCCCAAGGGAATTCTCTACGTCAACGAGAACGAGATGGCGTGGGTGCTCAGCATGATTGAAACCGGCGGTGGTGCCTCGCTTGGTCAGCAGGTTTTCCTGCAAAATTGCACGGGTTGCCACGGCGCGGATCGCAAAGGTAACGCGGCCGCGAATATTCCCTCGCTAGTGGATATCAAGCAACGGCTCAACCGCGCGCAAATTTTGGAGGTGATCACGAAAGGCCGTGCGGTGATGCCAGCGTGGGGATTTTTGTCCGACCAGCACCGCACGGCGGTGGTGGATTATCTCACGGGCGAAGTGGAGCCGAGTGCGCCGGAGCAACACGGCGGCTGGGTGACTTATCAACCTGATTTGCAAAAATCCACCTTTGCGCCGCCGCCTTACACGCACACCGGCTACAATCGGTTCCTCGATCCAGACGGTTATCCGGCGGTGAAGCCGCCGTGGGGTACGTTGAATGCCATTGATCTTAACACCGGTGAGTATCTTTGGCGGGTGACGCTGGGCGAATATCCTGAACTCATGGCGCGCGGCTTGGCGCCGACTGGCACGGAGAATTACGGCGGTCCCCTGGTGACGGCCGGCGGACTCGTGTTTATCGGTGCGAGCAAAGACGGAATGTTCCGGGCATTTGATCAGCGCACCGGGCGCGAATTGTGGCGCATGAAACTCCCGGCCGGCGGCTATGCGAGTCCGGCGACTTATGAAGTAGACGGAAGACAGTATGTCGTCATCGCTTGCGGCGGCGGGAAAATGGGGACGAAGAGCGGCGACGCCTACGTGGCCTTTGCACTCCCGAAACCAGCGCAGTAAGTGACGCGCGCGTCGCGCCACGCGGCCCAACCTAGACACGACGTCTGAAGTTCGCTTCATTAAAGTAGCGACAGGCGTCCCTGCCTGCCGAGCTCGGGAGTTGCACGGCAGGCACGGAGGCCTGCAACTACGCACTGCCTTCGGTCAGTGTGTTTAGTTCTGTCGCACGGCACAAAGGAGGTGGCGCGCTTGTCGAGCCGCTTTTGCTTGCGAGGCGAGCTCGCAACCTACGTTCGAGCTCATCTTCTATGGGTGGGTAGTAAAATTTTTCGGTGACACAGTCAGGCGCAAAGACGTCATTTTACTTTCGGACTGATGGGAGTATATTGACCGCTGGAAAATCAGGTGACCCGACCCTCCGCTTTTCGCTGATCGCCGTATTGCCCGGTAGTTTCCGTCAGCTAACTCTAAACTCGGAGGACTTATGCCAGCGAAGACTTTGAAAGCGTTCCTCGATAAGAAGGGAGTGAAGTATGTCAGCATTCAACACTCCACGGCGTACACATCCCAGGAGATTGCCGCGTCGGCCCACGTTTCAGGGCGCGATTTTGCGAAGCCAGTGATTGTCATGATTGAAGGCGAAATGGCGATGGTCGTGCTGCCTGCGAATCGGCAGCTCGTCCTCTCGGAGTTGCGCGATATGCTGGACACCAGTCATGTCCGCCTTGCCTCCGAATCGGAATTCAAAGACGTGTTTCCCGATTGTGAAACCGGGGCCATGCCGCCGTTTGGCAATCTCTATAAAATAAAAACCTACGTGACCGCGAATCTGGCGGACGAACCTGAGATTGCCTTCAATGCCGGAGCGCACACCGAAGTGATTAAAATGTCGTACCTCGACTTCGAGCGGCTTGTGAACCCGACTGTGCTCGATTTTGTCACAACTTGATTCACCCGAGAAAACTCAGATGAGAAACCGCTAATCTACGCTAATTGACGCTAATCAATAAATTCAAAAAGAACCGGACCAAAAGTGGTTCACCTGATCGGTAAAACAAAACTCTCTGAACCAAAGCCAAGTATTGCCTGTATTAGCGCCGATTAGCGAAAATTAGCGGTTAACTACCTGCGGAATTTGGATTCACGGAAGGGAAAGACCCGCTGCATCAATGCCGAGGCAGGCGAGCGGGGCGTGCGCCGAGGGAAGTTCTTCCGCCGTCGGCTTAACGGCCGAGCGCACTTTTTAAGTGCGGCACGAGCCGCTTGGTGAACTCGACTGAGTCTGGGCCCGACAAATGCGACCAATCGGGGCAATCGAAGGAGGCGAGTTCCGGATAGTCTGAAAAATAAATGCCGGCGGCGCCGCTTTCGTTGATGATCCGCGTCCACGGGCCGACTTTGGGCGTAAGCTTGTTCTCAAGTTCTAAGATCGGGCCGACGACAGGATAGCGCACAAACACAACCTTTCCTCCGCGGGCTTGAATTTTTTTGACGGCGGCAGCGGTGTCGACGAACCGCTGTTCGATCGCCGCGCCCATAAATTTCCCGAATGCGTCCGGTGGAATGTAGCTCGGCGGCGGAGGCGGGGTGAAGAGTGGGAGCCAGCCGTTTTTCACGCGGTCTTGGAGCGGGCCGGGCTTGACGGTGGTTTCCGTCATGCGGGTGCGGCGGTCGCGCTCAGTCGTCTGGAAATAAGGTGGCAAAGCGGGCGGCCCGTGGAAGTCGGCCCGGTTGGGTACTTCAACGTGGTGGAGCAACTGGTCGAGCGTGAGGTCCTCCTGTTTGAGGAAGGCGATGTGTTCCTCAAGGAACATGCCGAGGTGGTGGCTGACGCGCTGCGCGAGATTGCGAGTCCGATAGCGTTTGAGCGCCTTGAGTGAATTTTGGTACGGCGGCGCGGGCGGCGGTGCCAGCCAGCCCAAGGGGATAATGCTCGAGATGACCGTGCCCTGAAAGGACTCGTCGTTGGCTAAATTTTCCAGGATCGGGTAGGGGCAACTGCCGACGAGCGCGAGTTGGATCGGGCGCTGGCCGAGCCCTTGTTCGATCACGTCGAGGTCCGTGTCGAATAGCGCACGGGAGTCGCCGATGATGACGATGGAATCCGGCTTTACCTTTTCACGCCAGTCGGCCCACAAGTCGGAGGTATCGTTGAGAGCTGGCGCATAACCCCAAGAGCGCACACGAATTTCCCAAGCGATAGTCGCGACGGCGGTGAGCAGTGCGGCCGTCAGTGCGAGGCCGCGCCAAGGCAGCGCGGGGATCGTCCGTTCAAAATTGAAAATAGATGAAGGCATTGCCGGTTCCTTGGGTGAGAATGATCGCGGACAACATCAGGGTCCAGAGAGTGATAATGAGTGCTCGGGGCATGCGAGCGACGACCGCTTCAATGGAGGTGTCGCGTAAATTCCAATGTGCGAACAGCAGGCCGGCGGTGACAAGGGTGACTTGAAGAATTTCACGTCCCCCGAGGATCGCCTCGCCCTTCGGTCCCGCCCCGACCATGGCCCCAATCAAATGCGCGGCGCCGACGAACGTGGTGGCGCGGAAGAAAACCCAGGCAAAGCACACTGCCGCGTAAGTGGAGAGGACGATGAGCAACTTTACGGCGAAGGCGTGCGCCCAGCGTGGCTCTTTCGTGATGGCAGTCAGCACCCGCTCAAAAACCAGATAGAGCCCGTGGAGGAGACCCCACACGACAAACGTCCAAGAGGCCCCGTGCCACAACCCGCCGATGAACATCACGATCATCAGATTCAGGGCCGCGATCGCCGGACCAGATCGGTTGCCACCGAGTGGAATATAAAGGAAGTCGCGCAGAAACGTAGAGAGCGAGATGTGCCAGCGGCGCCAGAA
>JANYFP010000452.1 GCA_025362555.1 Verrucomicrobiota bacterium | reverse complement strand
TAGCCAGACGGCGTACGAGCCCTGCAATTGCCCTGACGAAGTTCATTGTGGCTTGCGGATGCTGATGCTCGACGTACGCAATGCCATTGCTGCGATCCTTGATCGCTACACGTTGGCCGACGTAGTCGATGTGACCACGCGGAAGCTGGTCACGAGCGGTCGTCCTCTGCCGTTTAGCGAGGGAGCTAAGGCCAGTCCGGTGCGCGGCAAAACTAAATCGTCCCGGGCCGGGACAGACGTCACTAGTCCCACCGACGGAGTCATTCATCAACTGTTGGGCGATTTCGCGATATGAAGCGCACGTTGCCATACTTTTTTTTCCTAGCCGTGGCATTACTCGGACTGATTTCGGCGCGGGCGGAAAAGGTGACGCTGCGGGTTGGCTACTTTCCGAATATCACCCATGCGCAGGGCGTGATCGGCAGTCAAACTACGCGCGAAAAGCAGGGTTGGTTTGAGCAGCGTCTCGGTCCCGACGTGACGATTCAGTGGTTCGCTTTTAATGCCGGCCCGAGTGCGATGGAGGCGATCTTTGCCGGCTCGATTGATCTGACCTACGTCGGGCCCAGCCCTGCGCTGAATGCGTATATCCGGTCGCAGGGTGACGAGATTCGGATCCTGTCCGGGGCCGCGCTCGGTGGGGCGGCACTCGTGGTGCCGGGCGATGGCCGGATCACCCAGTCGAACCAGTTTAAAGGGCTGCGCCTGGCCACGCCACAATTAGGTAACACGCAGGATGTCGCCGCTCGCGCTTGGTTAAAAAAAGAGGGTTTCCGGATCACTCTGGTGGGCGGCGATGTGTTGGTCGTGCCGACGGCGAATCCCGAGCAGCTATCACTTTTCCAGCAGGGGAAGATGGATGCCGTGTGGACGGTGGAGCCGTGGGTTTCCCGACTGGAAATCGAAGCCAAGGGCCGGGTTTTTCTGGAGCAAACGGATGCGGTCACAACCGTATTGGTCGCCAGCGTCAAATTCCTGCAAACCCAGCCGGCCCTGGCGGAGAAATTCAAGGTGGCTCATAATGAGCTCACGCTCTGGCTGAACGTGCATCCCGAGGAAGCCCGGGAACAGGTGCGAACGGCCTTGAGCGCCGAATTCAAACGCGAGGTGTCAAAGGCGCTGGTTGAGAGCGCCTGGAAGCGGATGAAATTTTCTGACCAAGTGACACAGAAGCAGTTTGAGGAGCTCGTGGCGGATGCCCAGAGTGTCGGTTTTCTGCGCAACTCCATCCCGCTTGATCGATTGTTTTCCGCCAAGCCATGACCCTGGAAACAGAACTTCAGATTCCGCCCCCGGCGCGGCTGGCCATCGCGAATGTTTCGAAATGGTTCACGACATCGCGTGGTCCGGTGCATGCGCTCGATCAGGTGAGTCTGCAGGTGACCGAGGGGGAGTTTGTGTGTCTCGTCGGTCCCAGCGGCTGTGGCAAGTCTACCTTGTTGAACATGATTGCCGGTCTCGAAATGCCGGGGCAGGGCGCTTTGGTCGCGGGCGGGAAGCCGATCAAAGGTCCGAGCCGTGAGCGCATGATGATGTTTCAGGAGTCGGCGCTGTTTCCGTGGTTGGATGTGTTTGGAAACGTGATGTTCAGCCTGAAGCGCAAACCGGGTTTGAGTGACGCCGAGCGGCGCGAGGTGGCCGAATATTATCTGAGGCTCGTCGGCTTGGAGAAATTCATGCACGCCAACATCCACGAGTTGTCCGGTGGCATGAAACAGCGTGTGGCGCTGGCCCGGGCGCTCGCGCCGAATCCGCGCGTGTTGCTGATGGACGAACCATTCGCCGCGCTCGACGCGCTCACGCGTGAACAACTTTACGGCGATCTCCAAAAAATCTGGGCCAAACGCAAAGTGACGATTGTGTTTGTGACCCACAATGTCCGCGAAGCGGCCTGCTTGGGGGACCGAGTGGTATTATTCTCGCCGCATCCGGGGCGCATCCGGGAGCAATTCAAAATCGATCTGCCGCGTCCGCGCGACATCAACAGCGTGGCGCTGGCTGCTTACGCGACCAAGATCATGTCTGCCCTCAAGGGACATTTGATCGCTGACCATGCGGAGGGCCAGGAGTGAAACGCTTTTTTACGGCCGCCGCTTTCTTTGCCGCGCTCGTTGCCGCCTGGCATTGGGCCTATATCGCGCGCATCTGGTCGCCCGTGCTGGTGCCGTCGCCCGAAAGTGTGCTCCGCTATCTTTGGGAAATTGCGCGCGATGGCTCGTTGTGGTCGTGCACGGTGGTGACCATGAAACGACTGCTCGCGGGTTATTTTATCGGACTACTGGCCGGCGTACCGTTGGGCTTTTTGACAGCGCGGGTCCAAGCTTTGCGCGACACCCTCGGCGTGATGGCGCTGGGCTTGCAAGGGTTGCCGAGTGTCTGCTGGGTGCCGTTGGCGTTGCTTTGGTTTGGCCAGACGGAGGCGGCCATGTTGTTTGTGGTCGTGATGGGGACGTTGTGGTCGGTCATTCTTGCGACCGAGACGGGCGTGCGAAATGTGAATCCGATCTACATTCGCGCCGCCAGCACGATGGGATCAAACGGGGTGCATGCGTGGGTTCATGTGATGCTGCCGGCTTCGCTGCCGTTTATTCTTAGCGGCATGAAACAGGGTTGGGCCTTTGCATGGCGCTCGCTGATGGCGGCGGAAATTTACGTCACGATCATGACCGGCTTCGGTCTTGGTCACCTGTTGCACTATGGACGCGAGTTGAACGCCATGGAGCAAGTGGTGGCGATCATGCTCATCATCGTGCTCATCGGTTTGCTGGCCGATAAAATTCTCTTTTCCCCGTGCGAGCGATTCCTTCACCGTCGCTGGGGCACGGAAAAGTGAGTTGATACGCATGATTCACTCACTCCAAATCTTTAGATTTTCACTGATAACATCCCGTTAATCATCAACCCCACCACTACCATGGCCAAGATATACAACGACATCACCGAGACCATCGGCAACACGCCGCTCGTGCGCCTCAATCGCACGGCCGCCGCCCACGGAGCCCAAGCGGAAATCCTGCTTAAGCTGGAGTTTTTCAATCCGCTTTCCAGCGTCAAGGATCGCATCGGATTCGCGATGATCGACGACGCATTGAAGTCCGGGAAGATTACCAAGGACACGATTCTCATCGAGCCCACGAGTGGAAATACCGGGATTGCGTTGGCCTTCGTCGCCGCTGCCAAAGGGTTGAAATTGATTCTGACGATGCCTGAGACGATGACGATCGAGCGTCGTAAAATCCTGAAAATTCTGGGCGCGCGCGTTGTTCTGACGGAAGGGCCTAAGGGCATGAAGGGCGCGATCGCCAAAGCGGAAGAACTCGCGGCCAAGATTCCCAATAGCGTTATCTTGCAGCAGTTCTCCAACCCATCGAATCCGGCCGTGCACCGTCGGACGACCGCCGAGGAAATTTGGCGCGATACGGACGGGAAAGTGGACATCATTGTTTCCGGTATCGGCACGGGTGGCACGATCACGGGCATCGGTGAAGTCTTGAAGCCGCGTAAAGCTGGCCTGCAGATTGTCGCGTTGGAACCGGATGCTTCCCCGGTGCTCTCCGGCGGCGCGCCTGGCCCGCATAAATTGCAAGGTCTCGGTGCTGGATTTATTCCCGCCATTCTGAACACGAAAATTTACGATGAAGTCATTCGCGTGAAGGAAGCGGATTCGGCTCCGATCACCAAGCAGGTCAATCAGCTTGATGGTATTCCGATCGGCATTTCTTCGGGTGCGGCGGTCTGGGCTGCAATTCAGCTCTCCAAGCGGCCGGAAAACAAGGGTAAGCAGATCGTGGCGATCATTCCGTCATGCGCAGAGCGCTACCTTTCGTCCTGGCTGTTTGCGGATGTGAATGTCGAGAGCGACTTGCTCGAAGACCT
>JANYFP010000415.1 GCA_025362555.1 Verrucomicrobiota bacterium | reverse complement strand
CAATTTCACCCTCGGTGGCGCGGCACTTTTTGCGTTTGAATATGCCCGTTATCTGAAAGAGCAACTGGGATGGAAAGTGCGATTAGCGACTCCGCAAGACGGCCCGCTGCGCAAGTTGTGCGATGAAGCGGCCATTCCGGTGGAGCTGGTCGATGCGAGTGCGGTTGCCGCGGATACGAGCGGCGTCGATTTTATGTCGCGAATTGCGGTGATGGCAAAGCGACTCGATTGGCGGGAGGTAGATGTGGTGATTGCGAATACCTTGGTCGTGCACTGGGCGGTGCACCTCGCGCACGCCTGCGGCAAGCCGGTCCTTTTTTATATTCACGAGAGCGCGCGCATCGATGCGTTGTTTTCCGCCGGGCAGAAATCGTACGTTGAGGCGGCACTCGCCAGCGCGACCCGCGCGGTGTTTGTCACGGAATGGACCCGTTCGCAGCATCGTCACCTTGAGCGGCAGAATAATTTTCGACTGATGCGAAGCTGGACGGATTTGGCGCGGCTCGATGCCTTTGCGGCGGCGCACGAGCGCTGGTCGCTCCGCCGCGCCGAGGGAATTCCCGCCGACGCGATCGTGGTGGTTTGCCTGGGCAGTATCTGTGATCGAAAGGGTCAGCGCCTGCTGGTCCGGGCGGTCGACTACCTGGTCAATACTTTGGCGTTGCCGAGCGATCAAGCGCGCTCGCTGCAAGTTTTGCTCGTTGGGGCGCGGCCGAGCCCGGATGTTGATCAATTGAAACAGGACATCGCGCTGTGCGACTTGGGCGGGCGCATCCGGCTCGTCGACGAAACTCCCCGTGTGCTGCGTTTTTTGCGTTTGGCCGATATTTATGTGTGCCCGAGTTTTGAGGAAGGATTGCCTCGTGCATTGATGGAGGCTGCGGCGATGCGACTTCAGATTGTGACGACGGCGGTTTGTGGTATTCCGGAATTCTTGCGCGAAGCAGATGCCTGGCTTGTGCCGCCCTGCGAGCCGGTGTTGCTGGCCAACGCACTGCTCAAGGCGATGCGGGCGCAGCACGCCGGTGACATGAGTCGGCCGAACAGTGCGCGGGCACGGGTTGAGCAGTGCTTCAACGCTGACACCGTGTTGCCGGCGCATGCGGCGTTAATTTGTGAGGAGCTGGCGGTGGCCCTGTAATTTTTATGCCCGCATCTCGTTCAACTTCCATGGCTAGGTCTAGGACGATGAAAACTATCACCGTCACCGGAGGCGCGGGTTTCGTGGGCGGGCATCTCGTGGAGGCGCTCTTGCGTCGAGGGTATCGTGTCGTCTGCCTCGATCTCTTCACTTATGCCGGATCGCTGGATCATCTGGCGGCCGCTCGAGAGGTATTTTCACATCGCACGGTGGATCGTCTGTTGCGACCTCAGACGCTGCGCGATCCGAGCGTGCGACTGATCGTGATGCGATGCGATATTAACGACACGGCCACACTCGCGCAGGTATTGGCCCAGTGCGATGGATGCATGGCGCTCGCGGCGGAGACGCACGTGGATTTCAGCTATCATGCCCCCGGAACCTTTGTGCGGGCCAATGTGAACGGGGTGCACAGCGTTCTCGAGGCGATGCGCACGGCGGCGCCGGGAAAGCGCCTGCTGCACGTTTCGACTGACGAGGTTTATGGCGAAGTGTTGCACGGGTTCTCGCCGGAGTCAGCGGCGATTCATCCACGCAACGTCTATTCCGCGACCAAGGCTTGCGGCGATCTGCTCATCGGCATCTACACGAAGGTTTTTGATTTGGACGTGGTGACCGTCCGGCCGTGCAACCTTTTTGGCCCGCGCCAACAGCCGAAGGATCTCATTCCAAAAACTTTTGCGCATCTCTTGCATGGAAAGCCAATGACGATCCATGGCGATGGCCGGCACGTCCGCGAATACCTCTTCGTCAGGGATGCCGTTAATTTCATGATCGAGGTGTTCGAGCGCGGCCGGCGCGGAGAGATCTACAACCTTTCTTCGCATGAATTTAAGAGCACGCTGGACGTGGTGCGCTCGATCGCGCGGTCGCTGGGGTTGCGGCCAACGGACGTGATGACGTTTGTCGAGGACCGGCCAAATGCCGATCGACGTTATGCCGGTGACAACACGAAAATTAAAAAACTCCTCGGTCGCCGATGGAAACTGACTCCATTCGCGGAAGCTCTCACCGAGATGCGCGACGATTTTGTCCTCCGCCGCCCGGAGCCAATGCTTTAAAAAATATTTATGACCATGCGTCTATTTGAACACGGTATCTGCCTCGGTGATAGTCTCACGACGGGGGCGCGCACGCGTTATGGCGTGCCGGAAGAACTCTCGGATCAACTTAATCGGTTGACCAAGAAAAAATGGCTTTTCCGCTGTGAAGCAGTGAATGGGGAAACCGTCCTGCAGTTGCTGCGTCGGGTGGATCAAAAGCCGTGGATGTGGCACGATGCCACTTTCTGCACGCTGATGATTGGAACGAACGATGCGAAAAGTTCAGTCGATACGCCTGCTGCGGTTTTTCAGATGTTGTTTGGTCAGATTCTTGATCGCCTCGTGGTGGCCAAGTTGGTGGTGTTTCCGGCGCTGATTCCGGATTTGCAGATCGATGCTTCACTGGCTTCGCCGTATGATTCGAGCTGTCAGGACCGTATCCGTTATTTTAACGAGGGGATTCGGCGGGAATGCGCCGAGCGGGGGTTGGATAAATTTCTGGTGGATACGACCGGCCTGAGTGCGGCGGATTATGCAGACGGGGTTCATTTCTCGACTGAAGGTATCGCCGCAGTCTCACGGCGGTTTGCGGAAAAAATCACGGCACGATGAACGTTATCATTACTAGCATTGGAGGTTTGCTGGGCAGGGAACTCGCGATTCAAGCCCGACGGTTGGGGCACCGGGTGATCGGACTGGCGCGTCGATTTGATTCGGCGTATGCCGGGCTGGCCGACGAATGGGTGATTGAAGATCTGGCCTGCGGCACGGGGCAGGACTGGCGTTCGGTCGCGGGTGAGGCCGTGGTTTATCACCTCGCGGCGGACACGCGGATTTATGGGGATGGCGAAGGATTTTATCGGGACAACGTTCGGGCCACGGCGACGGCGTGTGACATCGCGCGGCAAACCGGAGGCCGGCTGGTGTTTTTTAGTTCCGGGGCGGTTTATTCGGGGGAAGGAACGAGTTATCCGCTAACTCCGCTCACCGAGCATTCCGTTACCAATCCGGTCATCGCCTACGGCCGTTCGAAGAAAGCGGCGGAGGAACTGATCGCGGGTTCGGGGATTTCGGCGGTGGTCTTGCGGATTTTCGGCGTATTGAGTGAGCGATTGGTTATGCAATCCGCCCGGGGAAATCTGGTGCAGGCGATCGAGCACTCGCTGCGCACGGGCGAAGAGCTGGTCCTCGGTATCGACTCGGTCGGGCGTGTGGCGGTGCGGGATTATGTTTTGGCCGAGGATGTTTGTGGCGTGGCGTTGCGGGCCGGTGCTCTGCTCGCGCACGAGACTTCGGCTTTGGGTGCAACGCAGTTCGTTAATCTCTGCACGGGAGTTCCGACGAGCACGTGGGAAATGGCTCAGATCGCGCAGGTGGCGACGGGGAAGATGTTTCCCATTCGCTTCGAATCCCGTGGTTCAACTGAGAGTGAAGTGATGGTGGGCGACGGCGCGGCATTGCAACGGTTACTCGGAGTTGCGCCGCGTTCACGCGTGCGTGAATTTTGGGAGCGGGCGGCGGTGAACCGGTGCTGCGCTGCTTGGGCTAATCCGATCGGTGTGCGTTGACCTTCCCATGGTAATGGTGAACCCGCATTTTTCGATTGATCGCTTGGAGGGCGGGGTGTCCTCACCCCGCGAGGCGTGGGGCGCGCGAGTGGAAAGTTGCGGGGTGGGGGCACCCCGCCCACACTCAGATAGGTTGCCGAGGAAAAAAACCGAGCGAGGTGAACGCCAATGAGCAGAAATGATTCGATTCGATACGAGTTCGACGCCCGCCCGGCTCAGTGGTGTTTTCCTTCTGGTGAGGTGTGGATCACTGGCTGGCTCGAGCTGGGTGGCGACGACGGTGCGACCGATGTGCGGGCTTGGATCGACGGGCGGATTTTTTTGGGATTGTCCGGACTTCCGTTCGAACCGGCGGAATCAGCTGTGCCGGGTCGTCATCGATTTTTGTTTCTGGTCGAAGCGGGTCGGGGGAGCAGATTGCTAAAACTGGAAGCGTGGAGTGGGCCAGACGAATGGACCGAATTCTTTCGGACACTGATCACCGTTGACGAAAATGCGCTGAACTCGATCCCGGCGTTGGATTGGATCGAGCAACTGCCGCGCTTTTTGCCGTCGTTTGGATGCGGACTCGATGGATCGAATTCAAGTTTGCTCAACGAGGTTGTGCGATCGGCGGCGGCAAAGCCATTGAATGTACTGCCAGCCCCGCCGTTTTGCGGCGCGTTGGAGACACCGACCGAGGACGGCTATGTGCGCGGTGGCCGGCTGCTGGTCTCCGGGTGGCTCGCGCATGGCACGCAACCCATTTGGAAATTGACGGCGCGTGTGAGTGGTGGTCCGGAGGCGACGCTGGCTTATGGGCTGCAGCGGCGGGATGTTGGTGAGCAATTTCCGGAGCTACTGGGCGGGGCGCAGTCGAATTTTGTGGGAATGGTCGAACTGCCACGCGCCATCGCCGAGCCTGCGCAGTTGCTCATTTTTGCCGAGACGAGTGAAGGCTCGAAGAGTTTGGTTTTCGCGCGCAGATTCTTGGCGTGGGAGCGCGATGGAGCGGCTGCGGTTGAGTCGGATTTTGAAAACTTGGCGAACTACGGTTCCGTGGGGCGCACGCTCAGGACGAGGCGATCAGTTTGGGATCAGTTACGGGTGGCGTGCACGGTGGCGGCTGCCGTTCACCGGCACGGAGTCCCGTGGTGGGAGTTCAAGCGTTTGGCGGCGGCGGCGCGAGCGCCCGCACGGTTGCGCGACGCCGCGCGGCTCGCGGCGGAAGGCGCCTTCGCGGAATCGACGCCGCTTTCGCTCTATCTCTCGTCGTTGGAAGATCATGAAATTAGCGCTAAGCCGGTTCCGGATCAACGCGCGTGCGTGAAGCCCGACGGCTGGAATATTCTGTTTGTGCTGCACGGTGATTTTTCCTGCGCCAGCGCGCTGCACGTCCTGGCGTTGGCGGCGGAGCTTGATCAGCAGGGGCACACGTGCATCGCCGCAGTGCCGGAGCGGCTCGACACGCTGGACGATCACGAAGACCCGCGGTGCGTCGGGATTTTGCATGCTGAGGCGTTGCATGGCGTGATATTTCCGAACGGCCGGGGCCCCGATGTCCTGCACGCATGGACGACGCGCGAAAGCGTGCGGGTGGTCGTCGAGTGCTTGAAAGTGATTCACCGGGACGCGAAGGTTCTCGTCCACCTGGAGGACAATGATCAGCGCATTCTCGTTGAGACGGTGCAGCGGTCGACCGAAGAGCTTGCCGGCCTTTCTGACGCGGCGCTCGATTGCCTCGTGACGCCAGACCTGGCGCATCCCCGAAAGAGTCCAGAATTTTTGCAGTCGGCGGACGGTGTTACCATCGTGATCGATTCCTTGGCCTCATTTGTTCCGGCTGGAATTCCTGTACAATTAATTACTCCAGCGGCCAACCGACGCTATTTTTATCCTCGGACGCGGCCGGAGGATTTTCGCCGGGTGCTCGATCCGGCCGGCGATACCACGATCCTGTTTTATCACGGCAATGGGCATCCTTCGAACGCGGCCGAGATGCGCGAATTGTACGCGGCGGTGTTGCAACTCAATCACACGGGATCGCCGGTTAGGTTAATCCGCACGGGGCGGGATCCGATTGATTTTCTCGGGCCGCTGGCGAATGAAGTGGCTCCGTTTGTCAGTGAACTCGGGAGGATTCGTCACCACCGTCATCTTGCTCCGCTGATGGCGCTGGCGGATATGTTTGTTCAGCCGGGCTGGG
Organism: Verrucomicrobiota bacterium; assembly: GCA_025362555.1. Lineage (GTDB taxonomy): Bacteria > Verrucomicrobiota > Verrucomicrobiia > Opitutales > Opitutaceae > Lacunisphaera. The sequence continues at coordinate 7,438 of JANYFP010000415.1, read as the reverse complement.
ACAATGAGTTCAACGCGTATCGATTACCTTCGAAATTGCCGGAGTTCTTTTCACTGGGACGCCCGGTTATTTTGCCCCGCACGAATATCGGGCGCGTTGCGCGGCACGGCGTTGACGCTTTCGTGTTGGAGCGGGCGGATTGCGCGCATATTGTGACTGCGGTGAAGACGCTGCGCGCAGACCGCGCTCGATCTGAGGCACTGGCCCGTGGGGCGATCACCTTTGCGGAGGAACACTTCAGTTGGCCGCGGAGTGCGAGGGTACTTGCGGAGTTTTACGCTTCGATCTTGACGGAAACGTCAGTGACACCTCGATAGTGGAAATGGGTGTGATTGCCAAAACAGATTTGCAGAACGCGACTGCGGGCCGGTGGTGGTGCGCGTGGCGCTGGGCCGAGCGTGCCCTGGCGGGAGTGTTGTTGTTCATCGGTATTTTTTCGTTTCCCGAACGGCCGGCGTTGTCCCTCGATCCGTCGTGGCGGCTGGTGTTGACGCGCGCGTTTTATGATGGGCTGCAATTTGGCCGAGATGTTGTGTTCACCTATGGGCCGCTGGGATTTCTCATGGGGAATACCTATGATGGGAGTCATTTTTGGGTGCTGATCGGGTGGCAGGTGATGAAGAGTGCGGCATTTGCGGCGGTCGTTTTGCAAGCCGGCGAACGCCTGCCGGTGGTGGCGCGTTGGGCGGGTTATGCGGCGGTGATGCTGTTCGGGGCGTATTTTGATGACATGCTGCATTTGTCGATCGTGCTGTTGTTGGGGCTTTGGTGTGTGCGTGAAGATGATGCGCCGGGCCCGTGGGCGACTTTGGCGATTGGCGGCGGTTTGGCGGTGCTGTCAGTGATCAAGTTTACGAGTCTATTGCTGGCGGCGGGCACGGTGGTGGTTTGCGCGATCACGTTGTTCCGGCTCACCCGGCGTGGGTCGGCCCGCGCGCTGTTGGGGGGGTATGTCGGTGGCTTTATTTTAATCTGGCTGCTGGCGCGGCAAAGCCTGGGACATGTGCCGGATTATTTGATCAATGCATGGCGAATCAGCCGGGGGTACGAGGAATCGATGAGCGTGCCAGCCCCGTACGCCGCGCTTTGGAAAGCGCTTATGGTCCTGGCGCTCGTGGCGCTGACGCTCGGACTGCATCTGGTTTTGCATCGCCGTCAGCCACGAGCGGTGGCAGGCGGGTTGTTGATTGCGGCCTACGGCTTCGTCACGTGGAAGCATGGGTTTATTCGCGCCGACGGACATATGGGTGGTTTCTTCACAGCCCTGTTGCTGCCGGCGACGATGGGGCCTGCGCTGCTCGCCGGGGAAAAACGCTGGCGCATTTTTTCGTGGGCGGGGATGGCGCTGGCCGGGGTCTTCAGTTTGTGGGGCCTCGATGACGCGTTTACGATCACGCGCTCGAATGCGTGGGCCGTCTATGCCGGGAAAGTTTCCAGTTACGCTGATCACGTGGTGCACTGGAAAGCTTTTCGGGCGAGCTACGACGAGGAAGCCCGGCGGTTGCGGGCGGAGTCGCCGCTCACGCGCACGCGGGAGACGGTGGGCCGGTCGTCGATCGACGTGTTGGGGCACGACGCCGGGCTCGTGTGTCTGCATGATTTTAATTATCAGCCTCGGCCGGTTTTTCAGAGTTACTCGGCGTACACGCCGGCGCTCGAGCAATTGAACCTCGATGCTTTTTTGTCAGCGCGAGCGCCAGAGTATGTTTTGCAAAAGCTCCAGACCATCGACGGCCGTTTGCTGACCCTCGATGATGCGTGGTTGCTCCGGTTGTTGCCGCAGCGTTATGAGTTTCTGTTCGTGGAGGATGGCTACACACTTTGGCGGCGCCGACCCGCGAGCGCATCGCTGGCGATGAGTCCGTTGGCGCCGTTGGCGGCCGGGCAACATCCGTTGGTAGGGGAGGCGTTGAGCATAGAGCGGTTCGCGGACAAGCCGCTGTGGCTGGAGATTGACCTGAAGTTGTCGCTGCTCGGACGGTTGCGAGCGTTCGGTTATCAGACGCCGATTGTGCGACTGCATTTGACCGACACGGCCGGCGCGAGCACCGAGTATCGGCTGCCCTTGGCGCAGGCGCGCGGTGGATTTATTTTGAATCCGATCATTGATGATGCCGCTGATTATTTGGCGTTCCTGAGTGGCCAGCCCCGGCGGAGGGTGAAGAGTCTGGCGCTGTTGATCGAATCGGGTGAGCGAAAATATTTCGCAGGTGATTTTCGTTTTTCGTTAAGTGAAATTATGCTGCCGCCGGTGAAATCGTTGGGCGGCGAGGTGAGCGCGGCGCGTTTCCATATGTTTAAATCCCGACCGGTGGAGGAGCGGGCGTTTATTCCGTTTACCGAAGCAGAAATTGACGGGCACCCGGTGATCATCGCGCATGCCCCCAGCGAAATGAAGTTCGATCTCCCAGTGCATTCCACGCGGATTGTCGGTGGTTTTGGTTTCACGGCGGGAGCTTACTCTGAAGGTGGCAACACCGATGGCGCGACGTTTCAAGTGACTTGGATGAAAGGCGCAAAGCGGGAAGTGCTTTTTGCGCGCCACTTGGATCCGGTTAACGCGGGTGGTGATCGAGGACTTCAATCGTTCGCGGTGGAGCTTGGCGCACGTGAGGGCCAATTGCTCCTGGAGGTAACGCCCGGTCCCGCCGGCAACAACAGTTGGGATTGGACCGCCTGGACCGCCGTGGAAATTCAAACGGAGCCGGCGAAGTAGGGTGTGCCGTGCATTTTTGTCAGCGTAACGTGAGTGGGCGTATGGATTAAATGAAACCTTGCGGTTAGAATGATCGTTCCTAGATTTGTCGCATGGCAATCAGCAGCATCTACCTCGCCGAGGAAGCGCTTTCCCTGCCCCCGCAGCAACGGGAGCAGTTGGCAAAACTGTTGATGCAAAGTTTGCAGGACGATGGCCGGAGCGATGATGAAATCAGGACTGCATTTCGCACCCGGTTGAGCGACCTGAAGTCTGGAAAAGATAGTGGAATGGATTTTGAAGCAGTATTCGCTGAAACGCTTTGAAGGTTGTTTTCAGTACCCTGTTTAAGGCGGACCTTCTGCGTGAAGCCGTACGGTATGGTGCCATCTCACCGAAACTAGGGGACGATTTTCATGATCGGGTAAAGGAGACGACGCGAGTAATCGCTAAGTTGCGCGGGGGCGACCATGTTGGATCGCACGGATTCCCCTGTCGCAAGTGCCGGCCATTTCCGTTTCTGATTTACTACGAACTTGAGGGTGAGACATTATATTTTCTTGGGCTCGTACATGAACGTCGGCATCCGAGTTATCTCCAACAAAAACTGGGCGAGAGCGGATCAACTTAGCGACTAATTGAATACACGAAGTCATTTCAGTTCTTACTCGCCCGATTCGACGATTTTTTGAGAAAATATTGGATATTCGTTTTTCCATCTAGCGCTCAAATTCCACCTAAATAATCAAAACTATATGCTCCGTCTTATGGCTGCCGTTATCGCGCTAATTTACTCTTCTGCTTTTGCGGCTGACGTTCCCGTTTCGGAGGCTTCGGTAAGAGAAATGCTCGCTGTAGCCGAGGTTCGGAAGTTGGTTGATGGCATGAAACCTCAGTTTGAGGCATTCATGAAGACATCGATGCAACAGGCGATGGGTAGTCGTGTGTTGTCACCGGATGAACAAAAGATTGCGGATAGGATGGGTTCGAAAATGGCCGAGATTGTGTCGGCGGAGATGAGTTGGGAAAAATTGGAACCGCTTTATTTAATTATTTACCAGCGATCTTTCACCCAGGACGAAGTCGATGGGATGCTGGCATTCTACAAGAGTCCGGCTGGGGTTGCGCTCGTCAGAAAAATGCCGCTTGTGATGAAAGAGAGTATGAACGCAATGCAGCAGCTCATGGGGCCATTGATGGAGCGCATCCAAAAAGCGACCGAGGAAGCAGTGGCAGAAATTAATGTGGAAAATCATAAGAACGATAATCCGCCAACGCTTCCGTCGCACTGATCTGATTTTTTTCCATAGCCTATCCCACGGGTGTGCTGAGCGTAACGGGGATGATGGATTATTAGTCAAAAGGCGATTTTAAGGGGCCATGCACCGTCGAGATAATGGTTGCGGGGCAGGTTCTTGAACCGCTCGTCATTCACTGCGTTCTGTCAGCTAATCAGCAACAGTCGCGCTGCATCACCGGGCTGCGTGGCCGGAGCGCGGTGAATGCAGGGAGGGACGGGACTGCCGGGGTACTCGATGGCGATGCGCCACAGGTTGCCTAAGCCAAAGGAAAACGGCTGCGCGTGCGGGCCGGGAGCGTAGTGGAGATCGTAGCAATTTTCGTTTAGGAATTTGCGAAAGTCGGCGTTGTCTTCGCCGCTGAAGAGCTTGAGGAGTTCAGCGCGAGTGGCTGGAATATCCACGCGCCGTTGCGCGTCTTCGTTGCGCACTCCCTCACTCGCCGGCCCGTGGTAAGTGCACAGATAAGTGTAGGCTTCGACCGGCGCGCTGTCGGCGTGAAAAGAAAATACATCCGTCGGCACCGGGCCGGGCTCCTCGTCGCGGGGGTAGCCATGGATGCAGTTGAGGATCGGATCGAGTTCGTGATCGCGGAGCAGTTTCAGATCGGCGAGAAGAACGTCGATCGCGATTAGACCTGCAGCGCTCACCGGGAGGGAATTCAGGCGAGCCTCGTCGAGCGTGGTGATCGCTTCGCCACTGTTACCGAGGAGGGCCACGACTTCGCCGAAATCGCCGGCTAACGTGCGCGGCCAGCAGAGCGCATTAACGCCATCAGTGAAACGTGTCGTGGTCAGTTCCCGAAAACTGTTCACTCGCTTAATGCAGGCGTAGTCGGGCGGCAGGGTGAGGGGAGTCATTCGTCGTGGGAAAATACAGTTATCGGACGAACAAACCAGTTTTCTCGCGAGGATTCGAGGGGGTAAAGGTGGAGATAGGATGGGGAGGCACCTTCGGATTTTCACCACAAGGCACGGAGGCGCAAAGATCGGAAGAGCGGCCCAGGACTTACGCGGCTGAAGGTGGAGCGGGTTGACCCAAAAACGCTGGTTTGTGGGTAGGAATCTGACCGCAACGACGATTAAGATTTAGACTTAACCGTTGGTCCAATTTGGAATCACTACCGATTTAGCCGCGCGGTGAACTCGTCGATTCGGGCTTGGTCGCCGGCTTGTTGGGCGAGCGCGAGACCGCGCTGGAAGGCAGCGGTCGCTTCGGCGGCTTGGCCGTTTTTTTGCAGCGCAAGGCCGAGCGCAAGGTGGCCTGCGAGATCGGTGGGCTTGACGCGGAGAAAATGTTCATCGGCCTTCACTGCTTCCGCCCAACGTCCGCGTTGCGCGGCCAGTGATCCCGTTTCACGCAACAGTAGCGCGTACTCGGGCGCGACCGCGAGACCGGCACGATAATGACTGTCGGCGTCGTCCGGATTCCCCGATTGAATCGCATTTAATCCCTTCAGCAAATGCCACGCCGCGACGAGTTGTTGCGCATTGGGCTCATCTGGATCGAGGGCATACACTTTGAAAACGTGGGGCTCGGCCGCATTAAAATCACCGGCTTCAAGTTCGATGGCTGAGAGGGCAAACAGTGCCTCGGGATAATCCGGGCGCATCGTCACCGTTTTTTCCAATTCGGCTCGGGCGGCGTCGCGTTGGCCGAGTTCGAGCAAGCAGGTGCCAAGGGTGTACTGGGCTTCGGTCAGCGTGGGATCGAGGCGGATCGCTTGCTGCAGGGTGGGCACGGCGGCGGCGAAATTTCCGGTGCCTTGCAACGCGAGACCGAGCGCCGCTTGCAGATCACCACGGCCCGGCCAGCGTTGCACCGCGCGTTGAATCACGGGGATCGCGGCTTCCGGTTGACGGGCGGTGCAAAGCTGCCGCGTGAGGAGCAACGGCATTTGCGGGTCATCGGGAAATTGAGTCAGGGCTTTCTCCAGCGTCGCCCGGGCTTCGGCGGGTTTGCCCATTTTAACGTAAAGGTCGGAAAGTAATTCCCAGCCGAGTGGATTGGCCGGGTCGGGCGTGGCCAACTGCACCACTTTCAGGAGGAGTTTTTCCGCTTCGGCGTAGCGGCCTTCGCGGCGCATCGCCACGGCGCGCAGCATCAGCCGGTTGGAATCAAAACAATCCTCGGTGAGCTCATCCAACCACGGATCTTCCGTGCCAATGACCAGTTCGTTGGTGGTCGCCAGCCGCCGCTCCCGCGCCGCGCCGACGGAATCTTTGGCCGCGTCGAGCACCCCGGCGAGCAACTCGTGAACGTCTTTGATTTCAGGATGCGTGCGTGCGAGCTGCTCCAGCTTTCGTCTGGTGGCATCGCCGCCGCCGTGCATCGCTTCGAAGTAAATCAAGCCGTACTCGGCGCGAACCATTCCTGGTGTAACGGCGAACGCTTGGGCGTAACAGTCCCGGGCCCGGTCGAGTGCGCCTCGTTTCGCCAACAATTCCCCCAGACGAAGCCAGGCCGGTGCATAACTCGCGTCGTGTTCGACCGTCGCCTGCAGCGCTGCTTCGGCTCCGGTGGCGTCGCCGGCGCGCAAGCGCAAATCCGCCAGCAGATAGGGCCAGCGCGCGTTTTTTGGATCCAGTTGACGAAGCGCGGCGAGAGCACTTTCGGCCTGAGAGCCGTAACCATTGGCGCAATACAAGGTGGCCAGTTTTGCCAGCGGTTCGAGTGGCGATGACGAAGCCGTCACGGCTGAACTCGCGAGTGAGATTTTCTGTTTGAGCTCGGCCGGCCAGCGGCTGAGATCCGGCACGGTTGCAACACCGGCGATCGCGGTGGCGGTTCGTTCCTGTCGCTGCCAGATGAGCTGCGCCGACCAGACGCCTGAGCCAATGATCGCGATCAACCCGGCGCAAATGATGAGGTTTCGGCGTTGCACAGAATTAAAATTAGCGGCGCCGCCACAGCGTGACGCGGCTCATTTGGGAGTAGGGCGGATAGACGTGAAAACCTCCCGTCACCAGCACGGGAATTCCGTTGCCATCCAAATCACCGACCGCCAGCGCCACCAGCCACGTCGGCGAATGAGCCAAGGGCACGGCGGTAAAATTTTCGTGGCCATCGTTGAGCCAGGCAGTCAGCGAAATGGATGAGGCATTCAGACTGTTGTTGAAGGCGGAAACTGAAACCAGATCCAGATGACCGTCGCTCCGATTGCGGAGATCGGCCGCCACCGGACTGTAGCAGCCGAGACTGTCGCCGATGCGGTGAAAGGCGAAATTGCCGTCGCCCCGATTCTCCAGCCATTGCAGTCCATGCCAGGGTGCCGGGGCCGCAAAGGCGCTGTTAAAGCCATCGCCGTTACTCACGATTAAATCAGGGCGCCCGTCGCCGTTCAGGTCGCCGACGTTCAGGCCGCTGCTGCCATAATCCAAGTTGGTCGTTTGCCAAAGAATTTTGTCGCGGAATTCCCCGTTGCCCAGATTGCGAAAGAGATGCA
>JANYFP010000381.1 GCA_025362555.1 Verrucomicrobiota bacterium | reverse complement strand
CAATTTCCGGAGACACTCCACTGGATCGAGTCCCGAGCGCACCCAGTGACCTACGTCGGCGCATGCACCCAACAATGGACTGCGACCTTTGATCGCGGCCGCAACCGTTTCAGGCCGCCAATAAAAGTTCTTCGGCCCGGGATGATTGTGGATCGCGACCTTGATATTATATTCCACCGCGAGTTTCTCCACCACATCCATGACGGGGCCGAGTTCTGCAAGGTTGTCATGCACTTCTGGCTCGGCCACCAGCACACTGATGCCGAGACGCTTGGCTCCTTCGAAAATCTTCCGACTCTCCACTTCATCGAGGCCCGGCTTCACTACCCCCAGATTGACAAAAACCGGATCGATCCCCCGCTCTTTCATTTTTGTCGCAATCGCAGCGGCCTGCTCTGCGCTCATCCCAATGGTCGGAGATTTGACGAATTTCCCTGTCGCATCCGGCAAATTAACACTCCCGGAAATACTCATATGGGTGACCCCGAGCGCCGCCGTTTTATCAATCGCCTCGCTGATCGAGAATTTCTGAAACGTATAGGAATGAACGGCGAGCGTCCATCCGAGTTGCTCGGCGGGTGTTTTGGTTTCAGCGGACACGGCCCCGAGCAGAACAAGCAGCAGGACGAGCGGAATGGAAATTTTCATTTTTCAGGTCGGGAGTTTGTCTGCTGCAAGGCAGTCAGAGTGATGCCGTGGAAGCGATCGCCAATTGCAGCTCGGCCAGCATGCGGGGAATTTCCACGAAAGAATCGTAGTCAGTCCGTCCCATGCGAAGCGTCTCAATCGGCAGGTAGCCATGGTAACCCGATTGACGGACGATCGCGAGCAGCCGGTTCAGATCGGTGCGCGGGGAATCGACGGTGCTTTGCGTCGTCTCTTTGATCTGCCAGTTCACCGCGTGCGGCGCCATGAGGGCAATGTCGGCGTAAGGATCCGCGCTGAGGTATTTTCCGGTATCGACCAGTGCGGCGCACCACTCGTGATCCACCCGCTTGAGCAGACTCAAGTGTTCCGCACCGGTGCTAATGAAATCCCCGTGATTTTGTACGGCGACGATGACGCCAAATTTAGCCCCGTGCTCCGCACACTCCCGCAGTGCATCGGCGACCCACCCTTCGACCGTCGCGCGGCCGGCGTTGCCTGCCGCGTGTTGCCAATTTTTGAATGGCGGCTGTGAATCCGAAAAGGCCCGCACGGTCGGTGCCCCGAGTTTGGCCGCGACTTCAATCCACGTCCTGATCCGTTGCACGCCCTCGGCCCGGACCGCTGAATCCGCAGTAGTGAAATCATTCCGTACGCCGGTGCCGCTGATCCCGAGTCCAAGATTAAACGCGTGGCGTTTGAGTTTGATAATATAATTATCGTCAGGCGCGGCCGGATAGCCCGGGAAAAAATAACCCGTGACATCCACGGCGTCGAAGCCGTGCTGTGCGCAAAAATCACAGACCTTAAACAGATCAACGCCCTGGCTGGAATTTTTGGAATTCGCGTTGAGCAATTCGAGAAACGAATAGGCATTGAGACTGGTCTTCAGCCTTGGCCCATTCGGACGATGGCCGGACTCCGCTGCGGCGAGGTTACCGGGAAGCCCCAAACTTACGGCGGCGAGTCCGACTGAAAGCATCGCGGATGTACTGAGAAACTGACGGCGGGATACGGGGGTATTCATGGGGGGTATTGATGGAGGGCCTGAATAGCGGCGACAGAATCGAGGTAAGCGATGACGGTAAGACCAATCGCCCCGCAGACATCTAACGACAGGGCCCGGGGAGCCAAATACTCTTTCGAGGGATGTTTTATTCCGACGGCTCTTAAGATTTAGACTTTTGCTGGACAATGGAGTGGTAGGAGTGATTGCCCTCAATCGCCTTCGGCGGGCCGTTGAGGGCAACGGCCCCGACCTAAAGTCTAACTTTCAATAGCCAGTGGTATTATTCCAAACATCCCAGGCGATTAACCGGAAGGCGCATTCGCGCAGAAATGTGGATGGGAAAAGTCCGCCGCGAAAAACACGGCGGACTTGTGATTCAAATTATTTGATTTCGAGCCAAGTTAAAACTTGGTCGTGAACGACAGAATGCAACGACGCGGCTGACCGCGCGAATTGTTCGACGGCAGATAATTTTCGTTGGTCAGGTTCTTGCCAGCCAGAGAAACGGTCGTCGGATGATTGAGGCATTTGAAATCAAAGCCGACGAGGATATCGATCAAGGCATAGGGATCGTAGAACAGATCCGGATTCTCCAGCCGGACTTGTTGTTTGCTCTGCCAGGTAAATCCCCCCGCGATAAAAGCCCCTTTCAATCCGCCCTCGGTAAACCGATATTTGGTCCATAGGCTGGCAAGATTTTGCGTCGAGCCTTCCAGTGGCTTGCCTTCCAGAATCGGGAACGCGGGATTGCTGGTGTAGATCGGGGTTTGATGGCTGTAAGCCGCGTAGATCTGCCAGGCATCGTTGGGCGAATACACCACGTCAATTTCGACGCCCTTGCTTTGCTGTTCACCACTTTGGAAATCGGTGAAGGCGGTGTTTCCATTGGGTAGAAATGCGACCACGTTTTGAATAATATTCGTGTTGCGCACTTCGTAGTAGGAGACGGTGCCGGACAGCTTGCCGTTCTTGAGCCCGGCCTTGAATCCTGCATCCCACCCTTTGCCCACCGTCGGCTCGGCCGGCGTCGTCGGAGCGCCCAAAATACGGAGCAAAGAATTATTGGGAACGAAGGATTCGCTCTTCGAAGCAAATGCAGAAACTTCGTCGGTAATTTTATACAGCACTCCGACCTGAGGCGTGTTCTTCTTGCGGTTGAAGGTCGGGTTTCTGACTCCCGTAATTTTGCTAAACGATTCATTGGTGGTTTCCGTGTGCCGCGAACCGGCCAGAACGAGGAGACGATCATTCAAAAACCCGAGCGTCACGCCGGCCCAATAAGCCTTCACGTCAATGTCCGCCTGGCTGCTGGCGGTTAAGGGCAAGTCCGCTGAATACCGGACAACCTTGGGAGCGTTGCGATCCCACGTCGCGGGATTGCTCAAATCCCATGGACGAGGCCAGGTGCTCACCGGAGCCTGCCACGTGGCGCTGTTACTGCGAATGGTGTCTTGCTGGTAACCGAAAAGGAAACGCGCCGAGACGCCGCCAAATTGATAGCGTCCCGTGGCCTCGATTTCATAGGTGTGCGTGTACCCGTCTTCCTTCAGTTCACGAGGCCGGCGGCCCATGGCATTTTTCTGCAGGATCACCGGCAGCGTGGCCGTGGTGGGAATGTCGCCGGCATTGGTCGTCGCGGTGTTACCCAAACTGTAATTGCCATGGGCGAAAAAATCGATGTCCCGAAAAAGATAAGCATAAGCCGCCCGCGCATCCCAATGCTCACCCAGTTTGAGCGCGGCATTGATGTTCACATTGTCGAACACGCTGTCGCGAAAATCCGAATTGTCGGACGCATTGAAATTCTGCGGCACCGGAAAAGCGCGATCCAAATAGGCGGAATAAGGATAACCAACCGGCCGAGGAAACGCGATATTCGGAATCATCATCAATGGAATTTCGTTCTTCTGGAAGTGTTCGTAATCAAACGTAAGATTGAGGATCGGCGTCACCTGCCAAAGGAGCGACGGCGCGATGTCAAATTGCTGCGCTTCGTAAGCATCGTAATATTCGAAATCATTCTGCCAGGAACCGGCCAGACGGTAAAACGCATTGGTCTTACCGATTGGTCCCGTGGAATCGACCTCGGTGCGCAGGTAATTGTCGGATCCGAGTTCCTGCCGTACAGTGGTCTGCTGATACGACTGGGGCCGCTTCGTGATGATGTTCACCAAACCACCGGGAGATAATTGGCCATAGAGAAACGAAGCCGGTCCCTTGACCACCTCGACGCGGGCCACATTCACGGAATCGACAATGGGCGGACCGGCAAATCCGTTACGGAGAGGATTAGACCCGGTCCCGAAACCACGAATGGCAAAATTGCCCGCGTTACCGGCGGCAAAGTCACCGCTGCGGTTCGTAACGCCCGGTGAGTACCGCACGACATCAAACAATTCGTGGGGGTTAATATCGGCAATAAAATCAGCAGTGAATGCCTGCAACGCGAACGGCAGATCCTTGATCGGAGTATCAATGCGTGAGCCGGAAACAGAATTCGAAGCACGATAGCCTTTGTCCTGCGCGGCCGAAACCGCGAAGGGCGAGAGGACAATGGTTTCGTCTTTTCCGGTCGTGGCGGAGTCCGGCGTGTTTTGCGCAGTAAGGACAGAACCGGTCAAGGCAACGAGCACGGCGGTGAGCCGGGCGGGAAGCGATTTCTTCATGGTGGGGTTGGGTGGGGCGGTAGTCGCTGGCGGCGTCTTCGTGGGTGACTGCGGGGTGCGTTCACGCTTGAGCACGAAGGCTCCGGTTTTTCCCTCGATCTCCACCCTCAGCGCCGTGCGAGTAACCAACCGATCGAGCCCCTCGCGTATGGCATAGGTGCCCTGAACCGGATTGGTCGTCACTCCGCGCACATCGCCGAGCAGGTAGACGATTTGCACGCCAGCTTGCTCGGAGAATTTCTCCAACATCATTTCCGCATCCCCCGCCGGAAGGGCAAAGGTGCGGCGAACCGGTTCCGCGCCGGAAAGGCGCGTCCCCTGCCCTCCGCTACAAAAAATCAGCAAGAGCACCAGCAGCGTGACCAATGGGCCGAATCGCTGGCGAAGAAGGATTGGAAACAGAGGGTAAACCCACCGACCCGGAGGTCGGCGGCGCGAGGAAGACGCGGCACCGGGTGACATCCGTTATCGGGAAATTGAATCTTTTTTCCGCAGCACGATCGTGCCGTCGGCCGTACGCTCCACGTCGAGATCGAGCGTGGTCGCCAGCACCTGCGTGAAGCCGTCAAGATCATCGGCCCGGAAACGCCCGCCGAAACGCAGCTCTGCAAGCGAGGGGTCGGCAAAGACCAGGTGTTTGCCGGTGCCACGCTCAAACTCAATGGCGAGCTCAGCGAGCGTCGCACCACCGAGACGAAGAAGCGGCGCACGCCACGCCAGAACACCCGCAATCTCCGCCGCATCGAGCCGGGAGCGGACCAGCGCGTGAGTCAGATCCGAGGCCGGACCAAGTTCGCCGCGAAGCACGGCGCGCTCACCGGCAGTGAGCGCCGGGACGGACGAAGAGGAAACGGAGGAAGCTGCTGGGGTAACTTGGACGCGGCCTTCCGTCACGATGACGTCGACGGCGGAAGATTGCAGATTAATGTTAAACGCCGTGCCAACCGCGCGGACCTGAAGAGCGCCAGCACGAACAATAAACGGGCGAGCGGGATTTTTGGTCACGCTGAAATGCGCTTCACCACGAGCGAGCAGGACGTGGCGCTCGGCGACGGTGAACTCTTCGACCACTTCGCTGCCGGTGTTGAGCTGAACGAGGGAGCCGTCAGTCAGCGTGACGGTGCGAGGGGAGTTGAGTGCAACGAATGAGACGACCGGCGACGGCGGGACGACAGAACTCTGGCGCGACCACACGAACAGGCCAAGGGCCATCGCGGCCGCGACTGCGGTACTGCTCACCGTGAGTGCGCGCCGCCAGAACGAGCGGCGGCGAGTGACAGCGGCAACCACTGGAATGGCTGCGCTCTCGGGGAGGCGGTCAAGCAGCGACCACGCAGCAGTCGAGCGTTGCATCGCGACGGCGTGGCGCGGATCAGCGGCGAGCCAGAGTTCGTATTCGATGGCTTCTGCGGCGGAGAGTCCGCGATCGCGCCGCACGGTCCAGCGCGCAGCGGTAGTGCGAAGCAGTTCGGCAGAGGAATCGGGCAACGGCGCATTCATGGCTTACGGCAGACCGCGGCGCGCGAAAAATTCCTCACAGCGGTGCAGCGCCTTAGTGAGCTGTGATTCCACAGTATGCTCGGAGATGCCGAGCCTTTGGGCGATCTCACGATGGGAAAGATTTTCAAATTTACGAAGAACGAGGATTTCACGGCAGCGCGGGGGCAGTTCCGCGATGGCGTCCGTCAGCAAGTCAGTCTCTTGATGGCGGCTCGCGGTCTCGGCGGCGTTGGGCGCATCGTCGATGACGCGCGACTCGATGCATTCCGTTATCGGAATCGTATTGGCCGTGGTGCGCCGGCGAAAAAGATCGCGGGCGGCGTTGCGGGCGGTGGCGAAGAGCAGTCCGCGAGGCGAGGCAATGGCACCGCGATCACGGGCACGAAGGAGACGCGCATAAGTTTCCTGCACGAGATCATCGATCTCCGAGGGGTTAACGAGACCGTGAAGATAAGCGCGCAGGGCCGGCTCATGTGGAGCAAGCTCGGCGGTGAACCAAGGAGTATGATCGGATTGGGGTGAATCCACGAGATAACGGTTGAGCAGGACGACGGAGGCGCAAGCCTGTATTCGATGAAAACAGTTCATCGAGCGGATGGCTGAATTATTTGCCGGATAGAACGCAGATCGTCGTCGATGATTTCGCGCTTAACCTATCTCCTTCAGCCGCGAAATTGAAACTCGACCCACCTGCCCTCGCGGACAGGTGGCGACGAAGTTGCAGGATCGACGTAGCCACAGACCTCCGTACCTGTGGGAGCATCCGCGCGATAGTGCGTGCGCCGAAGCCGGCAGGCACGCACCGTTGTTTGTTGTGACAAACCCGGCATGCCCCGTTAACGCCTGCGGGCGTTCCAGGGATCGTCCATCGGCCTTCGCCGAGGCGTTTGTCCGGGCACCCTGTTGCTCGTTACTGCGATCCCAGGATCAGTCACGCGACCTGCGTCGCGGCTGAGTCGCCCGGCAAAGAGGCCTGCCGCTACACCCGGAATGCAGACCTTGGATTTAATAGCGCTCTCTTTGCGGAGGAAGATTACGGAGATTTTGCGCCAGACCGTAAGTGATTTTCTCGAGCAACTTTCCTTTCGCATTCAAGACATAGAGCTGGCTGGTCTGGCTGGGGATTCGCACCTCCAAGTTTGCCGTTAAACTCGCATCCGCCTGCATCGGGGAACCATCCAGGCTCAAACTTAATTTGAAAGCGCGCTCGCCTTGCTGATCCTCATTAAGCACCAAAATGGAAATCTGCTTCTCATTGCGCGCGCCAATAATTTTGAGCAGCGAATCCGTGGACGCCGTTTTCATAAAATGTCCCTTAAAATGCTGCGCCATCATCTGGGTGTGATAGTAACTTGAGCGTGGAGAAAAATCGGGCGGGAGACCCAGGAAACCAAAGTCTGTTTTTATGTTATCGGTTTCGCTGATGCACCACGGCGCGATCGTCAAAGCGCCGTATTCCAGCCCAATCCCAAATATCTCCGCCAGGAATTGTCCGCCAAGAAAGGAAGGCATGCCGTTGCCCTCAAGATCACGGTCGGGGTTGGCGTAGGTCACGTTTACTTCGGTGAGGGCCCAACTTAAGCGAGCGTCGCCGGTGCGGCCTTGCTTGAGATTCGCCTTTTCAATCAGCGCGACCAACGCTTTGGTTTGATCGCGGATTTTTTGCACGCCCGTCGCGATCACGTCGTTGCGATCATATTTTTCGCCGTTGGGATAGCTATGATAACTGAAGCCATCGATCAGCCATCGGCCGGCGGCGTCCTTGCCCGTCATATCCAGGCTGCCGCCACAAAGTGCCTCATACGCGGGCTGGCGCATCCACGCTTCATCGGAAATTAAAATCTTAATCGAGGGATCAGCGGCTCGCAGGGCCGGAGCGATACGCATCAAATAGGCGTGAACCTCTTCCAACGAAATCTTGTCATGCAACATCGGCTCGTTGCCTATGCACCAATAGCGAATGGATCTGCGGCCCGGCGCATTAAAATGTTTCACGAGTTCCGTGGCCTGAGCGGCGGTGAAGGTGTAGGGCACCTGCAGCAGCGGTTCCGCGCCGATGGCTTGAACCGAATCAACCATGGCCGTCCACCGCACGAGCGAGGGTGGCTCGATATTATAGGCATTACCTCCAATGCGAATGAGCTGAACCCCACTCTCCTTCACCTTGGGCCAGAGCAAATGAAGGTAGCCGGTGCGACCCTCATCACCTTGAGCGAGCCAATGATTCTGACCGAAAAACACGGGGCTGATTTCTTGCGCGCAGAGTGATCCGGCGAAGAGCAAGGTGCAGAGAATGACTCGAATGAAATTCATCGATGAGGTCTGATTTAGTTAATGCGGAGACGATACCCGCCGCGCGCATGGGATAGGTTTGCAAAATCGGGCAGCAATTCCAGCGGAGCAGCAAGCACTCCTTGGAGGGGGTGGCATTCCCCCACCCTTTAACGCGCCTCCGCCGCTTTACGGGCGTAGAATTCTTGGAGCACAGAAAACGCCTGCTTGCGGGTGCCGTTTTCCCCGATCAAGCCCTTGCGGTTCCAACCGTCCTGGATCTGCGGCAGCACCCGACGCGGCGAACGAAAGTCGCAGAGAATCCACGGAGTCATGCCGCGGAGCTGGGGAATTTTCTCGAGCATCGGCAGCGTCTTCCGATAAAGATCGGCCTGAAACTCTTCGGTGAAACGAGTGAGCCGATCGCCGTGCATGCCCTGCAGGGCATCACCACCAAATTCACTAATCAGCACCGGCTTGTTGTATGGCACAACCCAGCGAACTTTCGCACAGTCATCAGGCACGCCCACGTACCAACCGATATATTGATTGAAGCTCACGACATCGGTAACCTCGGCCAGCGGGTCTTCCACGATCTTAGTGTTGATGTCGGCCGGGTCGGCGTGCACTTCCATCGCGGCGGAAATTAATCGCGTCGGGTCGAGCTCGCGGGCATGGGCCACCATTTTTTTCAAGAACGCCGTGCGCGCGGGTGAAATCGGTGTTTCATTGGCCATCGACCAAATAATAATACTCGCGCGATTACGATCGCGGGTGATGAGCTCCGTGAGCTGATTTTCGGCGTTGGCGTAGGTGGCGGGATTGTCCCAATGAATCGTCCAATACACCGGCACTTCAGCCCAAAGTAAAATGCCCATTTCATCCGCGACGCGGGCCACATTTTCATTGTGCGGATAATGCGCGAGGCGGACGTAATTGCAGCCCAACTCGCGGGCCCAACCGAGCATTTGCCGCGCTTCAGCGGCGGTCGTCGCGCGACCGCCCCGGAGGGGATTCTCTTCGTGTAGACAAATGCCGCGAAGAAAAATTGACTTACCGTTAAGCAAAATATCAGCCCCTCGCGTCTCGATGGTGCGGAAACCAATTTTCTCCGTGAGGTGATCCGCGCCGGCGCTGAGCGAGACTTCATACAGTCGCGGGTGCTCGGGCGACCACAGTTCCGCGCCGTTCAGCCCAAACTCAAACGCCGCGCGTCCGGACGCATCCGTGGCCGCTTCGACTGCGAGCTTCAGTGCAGGAATTTCAACTTTGACCGACTGTGAAGGAGTGACGCCATCGAGTTGGAGATACCCGCGCACGCGATGATCGGGACCAGGTTGCAATTGGAACGCATAGTCGCGGATCGCGGTGGCCGGAGTTTCCAACAAGCTGACGTCGCGCGTGAGCCCGCCGTAATTCCACCAATCCGTATTCACCGTGGGCACCGCTTCAGGGGCTCGCTTGTTATTGACGCGAACCACCAGCGAATTGCCGGTCGCGAGCAACTTGCCCGTGACCTCAAACTGAAAAGGCGTGAATCCACCGGTGTGTTGCCCGAGCTTCTTGCCGTTCAGGTAGACATCCGCCGTATAATTAGCTCCGCCGAAGTGGAGAAACTGCCGCGAGCCCGCGACCTGCGACGTGAAATCAAATTTGCGACGATACCAGACGGAGCTCTCGTAATAGAAAAGTTTTTCCTCCTGAGAGTTCCAATCGCCAGGGACGTTTAGCGAGGGACTGCGATCAAAATCGTACTCGAGCAGTTCGCTCGGCGTCGCCGGTTTGCGATCCAGGAAATACCCACCGGTCGGCTTTTCGGCGGCATCGAATGGATCGAGCCGGTAATTGAAATAGCCGTTGTCATAGGGATCGACGATAATCTGCCAGCGGCCATTGAGCGAAAGCGCTTGGCGGGCACTGGCGTTGATGAATGGCATTTCCGCCGCTGAGAGCGTGGAGAACAAGACGACGGCCAAGACCGCCATGCGCAGTAAAATTTTCATAAACTGAAACAATAGAGAAAGCGACGGGACAGCCACTCAGTTGTCGCGCCGCTTTCAAATTACACCCGATCTAACTCAAGTTAGAAGTTATACTTCGCGGACAAAGTCCAGTTACGAGGCGTGACATAGGAGAATAGACCGGGCACGGTGACGCGACCCTGTTGAGAGATCGAAGTCAGGGGCCGGACGTAGGTGATGCTTTGACCGGCAGAGCCAGTGCCGGCCGTGTAGATCACATCCTGGTCGTTCATCACATTATCGATGTTAAGATCGAGCTGGAGTGACTGCCTGTTCTTCAATTTGAACGTATAGGAAAGGCTGGCCACCGTCTTCCATTGTTTCGGCGAGTAGATGTAATCGGTCAGGCCAACCTTTGGATCGTCAATCCCGAGGAGAGGATTGTTCGGGTCAGGAATCTGGTCGGAACCATGATTGCCGAGGATGATGCTACCACGATAGTTGACCCCGGCAC
>JANYFP010000361.1 GCA_025362555.1 Verrucomicrobiota bacterium | reverse complement strand
AGGGTGAGGAGTCGGGTTTTCGTGAGGACCCCACCGGAACCGGAAAAGCCGGTCATTTTGTTGTCGGCCGACACGACGCGGTGACACGGTACGATCAACGGCCACGGGTTGGTGGCGAGAGCGACGCCCACGGCGCGCGCGGCTTGCGTGCCGAGCGCCAGCAGTTGTGCGATTTCGCCATAACTTTTTTTGTAGCCGGGCTTGATTGCCTGCGTTTGGAGATAGACGGCTTGCTGGAAATCACTCACGCGGGACCAGTCGATCGGAGTGGCGGAGAAATCGTGGAGCCGTCCTTCGAAATGTTGTTGAACGTGCTCCACGAGCCGTCGAACCCATTCAGGTCGCGCTTCGGCCGCCGGCTTGGTCTGGGTGCGGGCTCCGAATTTATGCGCCATTTCCTCGCCGTCCGGCTCGGGGAGTTGAAAGCCGATCAGTCCGGTTTCATTCCAAGCGATCCCGCAGTTGCCAAAGGCGGTGGGGAAAAACGAATAGGGCATGGGATAAAGCGTGAGCGCAAACGACATGCCGGGCAAGCAGCCTTGCGCAAAATCGGAAGACGAGAGCGTAAATCGGGCGTTATATTCCCGCGGGGTAACGCCGGGAAGGGCGCGGAACGAAGCGGCTGGAGAACAGGCGTGGCATAAGCTTGGCATCGGGCGGAATCTCCTGTTTGTCTCGAAGCCAATCCATGCCCGAGAATCGTTTCTACAACGCCTTTGACCTGCAGGAGTGGGGGAGCAGTCGGAAAGTCGACTACCGCAGCCCGTTCCAAATTGACCGCGACCGCATCATTCATGCGCACGCGTTCCGGAAATTGCAGTCGAAGACCCAGGTTTTCCTCTCCGGTGAATATGATTTCTACCGCACGCGGCTGACTCATTCGATGGAGGTCGCCCAGATTGGCCGTTCCATCTGCCATTTTTTGCGCAGTCGCGGGAATCCGCTCACGGATGATTTCTACATTGATTCCGATTTGGTGGAGGCATGTTCGCTCGCGCACGACATGGGCCATCCGCCGTTCGGTCATTCCGGCGAGCGCACCCTGCAGGAATTGATGAAACGCCGCGGCGGCTTCGAGGGCAATGCGCAGACCCTGCATTTGCTCTGTGAGACCATGTACCAGAACGAAACCGGCGTGAAAGGCATGCAACCCACGCGGGCGTTGCTGGATGGCGTGCTGAAATACAAAAAGGTTTACACGGAGTTTGCGACGCCCCCGATCAATCACTTCATCTATGATTTTCAGGCACCCGTCCGCGACTGGGTTTTCGGTGGGGTCAAGATTCCCGGCCCGCTCATGCGCGACGAAATCATCAATGATTTTAAGAGCGTCGAATGTCTCATCATGGATTGGTCCGATGACGCCGCCTATTCGCTGAACGACATTGTGGACGGCGTAAGGGCGGGGTTTTTGACCGTGGAACGCATTGAGCGATGGGCCGACGGCGAGACGATTGGCGCGGCCGAGCAACGCCTCCTTGATACTTTGTTTGATGCCCTCAAGAAGGACCGGCTGGAAAATGTTTTCTCGAAAAAAATCGGGACATTTATCCAGGCCTGCCGGTTAAAGGTTCGCGATAATTTCATGGCGGAGACAAGCAACCGCTACAAATACGAGCTCATCGTCGATGAATCGGCGTTGAATGAGGCGGCGTTCTTCAAGAAGATGGCCAACGATATTATTTTCGAGAGTCCGCAATTGGAACAGTTGGAGCACAAGGCCAAGGTGATTCTGGTGGCGATCTACAATGCGATTTGGGAAAACTACGTGGAGCGAAACGAGCGCAGCATTCGGATATTGCCGGCGAATGTCAGCCGATTGATCGAAGCGGAAAAGACACAGGACGGGAAAGCCCGGCGCATCTGCGATTTCCTCGCCGGCCAGACGGACGGCATGGTGGTCCGCACTTACCGTAGGCTCTTCGATCCCGGTTTCGGATCTTTCCGCGATTTGAGTTAAACGGTGCACGCGGGGACAAGCCGGACGCGTTGTTTAACGCGCACGTAGAAACCTGCCCGCCGGTCAGGTTGCAACTAAGCGACACGGTGCACCGCGCTTTCGTTTACTTCGCGGCCGGTTCGTAGGTGAAACTTTCCCCTGCTTTGGTCGGTCGCGTTACCGTCTTTTCTCCATCGCGGATTGTACACGGGCCGCCTTGGGTGGAACGAATCTCGGCGCGCACGAGATGGCCCTCGCGCCATGACAGTAACGTCACTTCAAATCCCCCGCGCGCTCGCAGGCCGCGCACGGAACCGGTCGGCCACGCTGAGGGCAACGCCGGCAAAAGATGGATTTCGCCGAGATGACTTTGCACGAGCATCTCCGCGACGCCGGCGGTAAACGCAAAGTTGCCATCGATCTGGAACGGAGGATGAGCGTCAAAGAGATTGGGGTAAACTCCGCCACCGCCACGATAGTTGGTGTCGGATGTGTTGCCGACCGGACGCAACAGATTTTTGATCAGGAGATACGCGTGATCGCCGTCGCGAAACCGCGCCCAGAAATTAATTTTCCAGCCGAGCGACCAACCGGTGCCGTCGTCACCCCGAATCTCCAGCGCCTTTTTCGCCGCCGCAAAATACTTCGGCGTGGCGGGCGTGATTTGCCGACCGGGATAGACGCCGAACAAATGTGAGACGTGGCGATGATGCACTTCCTGTTCCGTGAAATCCTGGAACCACTCTTGAAGCCGGCCCTGCGCTCCGATCTGCATTGGGAAAAGCTTGGCGCGCGCGGCGGCGATCTTCGCGGCGAATTCATGATCCGCGTCGAGGACGCGCGCGGTGTCGAGACAGTTGGAAAACAGATCCCAGATTATCGCCATGTCCATTGTCGTCGCCATGCTCACCGTAGCCTTCTTTCCGTCAGGCAGGAGGAAACCTAGTTCCGGGGAAGTGGATGGCGCCGTGACGAGGTGGCCGTGGCCGTCGTCAATCAGCCAGTCGAGATAAAACTCCGCCGATCCCTTCATTAACGGCCACGCGGTGTCGCGCAGAAATTTTTTATCGCCGCTGAACGCGTAGTGTTCCCACAAATGCTGGCAGAGCCACGGTCCGCTCATCGCGTAGTTGGCCCACACCGGATCGCCGTAGCCGTAGTTTCCCACGGGCGCACTCTGTCGCCACAGGTCGGCGTTGTGGTGCGACACCCAGCCGTGCGCGCCGTAGTTTACTGCGGCCGTCTTCGCGCCGTTGGCGGCGAGTTGGCCGATAAAATCGAAGAGCGGTTCGTGACATTCCGCGAGATTTGTCACTTCGGCGGGCCAGTAATTCATCTCGGTATTGATGTTAATCGTCAAATTGGAACTCCACGGCGGACGCATCGAATCGTTCCAAATGCCCTGCAAATTCGCCGGCTGACCGCCCGGGCGTGAACTCGCGATGAGCAGGTAGCGACCGTAGTCAAAGAGGAGCGCGGATAATTCGGGGTCAGGTTCGCCTTGAACAAAATGCTGCAGCCGTTCTTCGGTGCTGCGCGCGGCGGCGCCCGGTGCGCGACCGAGGTCGAGGGACACGCGGCCGAAGAGTGCGCGGTAATCCGCTTCGTGGCGCGCCAACAGTTCCGCATACGCTCGTGGCGTGGCGGCGTTGAGCGGGCGCAGCGTTTCGACTGTGGCATCGCGTCCTTCGCGTCCGGGAGATTTTTCGTAGCCATTGAAACTGGTGCCAGCGGAGAGAATCAGCGTCACCGCATCCGCTTGGTTGACCGCCAACGTTGATCCGCCATTCGTCACACTGCCGCCCTCGGCGAGGACGCGGACGTGCAAATCAAAAGTCATTCCCTCGGGGTTCGCGCCGTCGTCATAACGAATGGGGTTTTCCGAGCCCAGGTAGCTGGGGTCGACTTGCACCGGAGCTTTGCCGCGCAGGATGAGCGCCTTGGCCCCGTCGGTTTGCACCGAGTAACGCAGCAGACTGTCGGCGGAAGCGGTGAAACTGATGTGCTTCGGTTGATCACAGGTCAGCCGCACGACGATCACCTGATCGGGGAAGCTACTAAAAACTTCGCGGGTGAAGGTTGCGCCATTTACCTGGTATCGTACGGTCGCGACGGCGCGATCGAGATCGAGCGTGCGTTCGTAGCCGGTGGCTCCCGCCGCACCGGAGAATTCCAAATGCAAATCCCCGAGCGGCTGATAAGATTGATTGTAGGGGCCCTGCATTTTTTTGCAGAGCTCACCGGCTTTTAAGTAATCACCAGCGAAGATCGCCGCGCGCACTTGCGGTAAAATTTCGCGTGCGCCAGGATTATTCCATTCACGGGGCGCGCCCGACCAGAGTGTGGCCTCATTGAGTTGGAGATGCTCTGAGGTGGCTCCCCCAAACACCATCGCTCCGAGCCGGCCGTTGCCGACCGGCAGCGCTTCCGTCCAGTGGGCGGCGGGTTGGGCGTAGCGGAGTTGACGCGATTCAGTGGCAGACCGCGCGGCCGTATAACTGAAAATGGCAACAACCAGAGTGAAGAGGAGACGGCGGAAGTGGTTCATCGGAAAAGTTTTTGAGCAAAGTAATATAAATTGTTACTCCATTCCGTGGAGTCGTGCGCGTTGCCGTCGACGCTCCAGACGTGCGGGATGCGATTGTCCTTGAGGGTTGCATGTACGCCTTGGGCGATGTTGATCAAGCCATCCCTATTGCCGCAGGACAGCCAGAGCAGCTTCAATTGTTTCGTGGTTGCGGCCGGATCGAGGATGAGCTGGGCCGCTGGTTTGGTGTTGGGCGCAGGTGAAAATGCGCCGACCCAGGCAAAGGTCTCGAGGTGGGCGAGACCGAAATTCAAGGACTGGCCGCCGCCCATCGAAAGGCCGGCGAGTGCGCGGTGGGTGCGATCGGTTTGCACGGAGTAGCGCGACTCGATCGCGGGAATGACGTCGTGGAGCAGATCACCTTCGAAGGCGGCGAAGCCGGCGACTTTTTCCGGCGAGAAAATATTGCCCTCGGCGCTGTCGTTCGGGAGCGCGCGGCCATTGGGAAACACGACGATCATGGGGACCATCTTTCCATCGGCGAGAAGGTTGTCGAAAATCACTTCAGGCGTGCAGAAGCGCTGCCACTCCGTCTCATCGCCGCCGATGCCGTGGAGCAAATAGAGGACGGGGTACCTGCGCTCAGCGGAATAACCGGGTGGCGTGTAAACCTGCAGCTTGCGACGAGTGCCAACGGTTTTCGAATCGTATTCGATTTTTGCCGTTTTTCCGTGGGCGATGTTTTCGCGCGGGGTGTTGAAACCGGCGGGCGCGTCGGGGAAAGCGGGTTTATCGTCCGGCCCGAGGACAATGGCTCGATTCAGATTGGCGCGAGCACGTTCGGCGGGAGTGGGTTCGGGCGCGGTGGTGGCGGCTGCTTGGATCCGGTGCGCGACAAAGGTGTCGTTGCCGAAGTCGCCGATCTTGCGGGCGAACGAGATTTCGTCAGCAGCGGCGTTGGCCGTGTGGCCCGTGTAATCGATGCGGAATGTGTTGCCGTCGTGATTGACGGTTTCAAAAAACGTGAGTGTGTCGCCGGTGAGCGTGACGTCTTGCAGGGGCGATTCGTGTTTTTCTCCACCGAAATCTACGGCTGTTTTGCCGCTCACTTTTTCGCCATCCACCTGGAATGATAGGATCATTTTTAATTGCCCCATTGGCGTTTCGACTTCGCCGCGCCATTGGCCGGAAATATCGGCCGCGTGCAGCGGTGAGAGGGTCCAAGCGGCGGCGAAAAGGACCGTTACTAGTTTGCAGGTGAGTTTCATGGGAGTGGCGGTTTGATTTGGTAAAGTAAATGGTGCGGCGGTCGGTGGTTTGACGGTGGGAGCGAATCGAGTGTCCCTAAATATTTTTCGGATGACGGCTCGATGTAGGTCGGGGTTTATCCCCGACGTTCCCCCGGATGTCGGGCATAAAGCCCGACCTACAAAGCCAGGTTATGTCTGGGACATCACACGAGCTTGCTTCCGCGGGATCAATCCAATCGTTACGAATTAAGGAGCGAATGATTTTAGGCGCAACGTTTCATCGTGCTCTTCGAGTTCGATGAAGACCTCGCGCTCCTGCGGAGTTTTATTGGGTTGGTGAAGAGCCATCATTAATTGGCCGTCAAAACGCCGGAAGAGCATCGGGTGTCCGCCGTCCGCATCGAAGAGCGCGGTAGTCGATTGCACCCAGGAGCCGGCGAGTTTTCCCGTGGTGGAAGTAGCCACGCCGACCGCGTAGCCGCTCGCGCTGCCGCTCGACCAGAGCATGAGAAGTTTGCCGCTCGTCGTGCGATGCAACCAAGGACCATCGGTGACGTGACAGCCATATTGTTCCGATTTTTTGCTCCACGGGGCGTCGCTCCCGTGAAAGAGGCGACGCGGTTCGCCGATGGTGGCGGAAAGATCGTCGGTCAGGCGGATCATTTCGACCGTGCCGTCTTTGATCTGCACCCACTCGTGGCAAAACACCATGTACGGTACGCCGTCTTCCACCCAGAGGGTGCCATCGAGCGTCATCATGTCCTCGGGTAAAGTTGGTTTGTTCGCGAAAGGTTTAAACGGTCCCATTGGTGAATCGGCCACAAGAATTTGTGAGCCACGCTTAACGCGCGGGAGCCAGTCGCGCCATTGCTCGGGAAATTCGTGCGTCGAATCGAAGGTGAGGAAGAGATAATATTTTCCTTTGTACACATGCATTTCCGGCGCCCAGATGCCGCGATCAGCCCACCATGATTCGGGCCGTTCGAAGACATACGTCGGGCCAGTCCAGGTTTCGAGATCCTTGCTCGTGTAGGCGACGACTGCGGCGTGACCGTGGGGCCCGCGTGACGCAAAATACAAAATGTACTGCTGGGTTGAGGGATCAGGATAAACGCATCCATCGCGCGCACGCAGTTCGCGACGGGCGATCGGTCCGAACGAGGGCGGCGTCTCGGCGCGCGGGGTTCCAAAGTCGGGCGTGCCGTCGGCGCGCCACGTGATGGGCTGGACGCGGGCGTGGCGGTTGGCATCCTTGAGTGGATCGCCCACGACATCGCGGAAATTGCGGGCGTGATAGACGAGTAAATCTGTTTTCCCGTCCGGCGAAGTGGTGAAACTATTGTGGCCGGGGCCGAAAATGCGGTTGGCTTCGCTCGTCGAAAAAACCGGGGTGGATGATTTGCTCCACGATTTTGGGTCGAGGAGATCGGCGTTTTCCTCGGCCGTGAGCAGGCCAAGAGAGTATTCGGCGCCGGTGCCGGCGGCCGAGTACGTGAGGAAAATCCGACCGTTGCGGTGCAGGACCGCCGGCCCTTCGTTGACCGGATAACGGATTTTTTCCCAGTCGTATTCCGGTTTGGTGAGTAGGATTTGTTTGCCAGTAATGGAGCTCGGGCTGTCCATTTTAGCGAGGTAGAGATTGGTGCCTTTTTCCGCGGTCTGGTCGTATTGGGCCCACAATAGATAGCGCGTGCCGCGATGTTCGAAGGTGGTCGCGTCGAGTGCGAAGGATTCCCAGTTGGTTTTCAATTGGCCGCGCTCGATCCATTCGCCTTCGAGTGGATTGGCCGAGGAGTTTTCCAGTACGTAGAGGCGGATCTCCCAGATTTTATCCGAACGTCCGGCGGCAAAATAAATGTACCACTTTCCGTCGATGAAGTGAATTTCCGGAGCCCAGATGTGCGCGCCCATTTCGCCGGTGGCGTGTTTGCGCCAGATCGTTTTTGGCTCAGCGGTGGCGAGGCCCTCCAGGGTTGGCGCGCGGCGCAATTCCAGCCGGTCGTATTCGGGCACCGTGCCCATGAAATAATAATTGCCGTCAGTGTGACGGGTGATGAACGGGTCGGCCCGTTCGCGAATGAGCGGGTTGGGCATTTCCTCCGCCGAGCGCAACGGCGCGAGGAACAGCCAACCAAGGCAGAATGCGGAGAGGGCGCCACGAAACAAATTCAGCGCAGGAAGGGGATATGCCCGGAATGACATTACGGGAGTGAGATCGAGTCGGGCGCGCTTGGCAGTGAAATTTACCGTCGGACGGAATCTTTTATTCCCGCCGGGCCCGTCATCGTCGCAACGACCGTGATGATTTTTCCGTCGGCGCGGAAAGTCAGTTCGTCGATGCACACATTGCGGCGGTGGGTGTTGCCGTGAGAGAGATCGCTGGTGTGGTAGACGACATACCACTTGCTTTTGAAATTAACCACGGAGCCGTGGTGGGTGACACAATTGACGTGCTTCATCACTTCGCCCTCATAGGTAAATGGCCCGCTGGGCGAACTGCCTGTGGCGTAGACAAGCGTGGAGAGCGGCGCCCACCCGTTGGAATAAACCAGGTAGTACTTGCCCTCGCGCTTGAAGAGAAAGGGCGCCTCACCGTAGCTCATCGGCAACTCGGGTTGGATATCGGGGGCGGCGACTGCGGTGGGTTTTCCCTGCGGATCGAGGATCGTCACCGAATGAACGGAGCCCGCAAGTTTTGTGAGCGATGAGTCCAGCTTCACCACCTTTAACTGACGGCATCCAAAGTACAGGTAGGTTTGGCCGTCATCATCGACGAACAGTGCGGGGTCGATGGGCTCCGGTCCGATTTCTGGCATTGTGGCCTTGTCGAGGAGAGCGTGACCGATCGCGTCGTGGAAAGGGCCTTCTGGTTTATCGCCGATGGCGACACCGATCTTTGCGCGATCCACGGGGAGGAAGAGATAATATTTTCCACTGGCTTGAATCGCGTCAGGTGCCCACGCCCATTTTTCGGCCCACGGGAGATCTTTCAACGCGAAGATCGAACCGTGGTCCTGCCACGTCGCCAGGTCGGCGGTGGAAAAAAGCCGCCAGTCGAACATATCGTAGTAAACAGAATCCGGTTCGTCGTGCGAGGTGTAGATGTAGAGCCGGTCGCCGAAAACCCGCGCCGCAGGATCAGCGGTGAAGAGCTGGGGCGCGATGGGATTGCCTGTCCCAAAAACGGATGACAGGAATATCCCAAGCAGGCAGGACGTGAGCAGGGTAGGGCGGAGTTTCATGAAAATGGATGCACGACGAATTTAGCCCGAGGTGATTTTTCAGCTTGCTCCGGGTTGGATCAATAACTCGAGGCTGAATTGTTTATTTCTATTTGCGGTGAGTGCAATCCCCGGAGCTTGTCGGGGACTGTGGGTAGCGTGACTGGCTCCGCGACTGTTTATCCCACTGGCTATTGAAAGTGAGACTTTAGGTAGGGGCCGTTGCCCTCAACGGCCTTCGGGGTGCGCAGGGCGATTGAGGGCAATCGCCCCTACCACTCCATTGTCCAGCAAAAGTCTAAATCTTAAGAGCCGCCGGTATTACTTATTCTGAAACAGCAGCGGGGCGAATTCGTGCAGGCTGCGGCGCCAGGTCAGCCACTCGTGGGCGGTGCCGGGGGACTCGTAGTAAATGTGTTTGATGCCCGCCGTCGTCAGCGCGTTGTGGTAATTCTTCACGCTCTCGTACATCCGTGGCGGCTCAACCGTGCCGATGCCCAGCCAAAGCACGTGAACCTTTTGATTGAATGCACTGGCGTCGGCCATGACGCCGCCGTGCGCTGTCTTGACGTCGAAAACGATTCCGCCGAAACCACCACCCGCGCCACTGAAACCTCCGAAGGCGGAGAAGGTATCGAGGTGATTCAGGCCGATTAGAAAGGTTTGCATTCCGCCCATGGACAGACCGGCCATGGCGCGGTGCTCACGGTCCGGCAGCGTGCGATAAGTGGAATCGATCAGTGGGATGAGGTCCTTGATGAAGACTTCGTCGAGCGCGTTGAACATCCGGCTAAATTCCGGCGGGACCGCAGGGCGGGGAGCCGAAGCGGGTGCGGCCGATTTTTCCTCGGCGGGGGCAGCGGCCGGAGCTTTGTCCAACAGGCCGACGGGTGGACGCAGTGGCACCTCCGGATCGCCGGGGCGGCGGGCGTAGCCTTGCTCCATCACGATCAGCATCGGCTTTGCTTTTCCCTCGGCAATGAGGTTGTCCATGATCTGACTGACGCGGCCTTGCACGACCCAACTGCGCTCATCTTCGCCGCCGCCGTGTTGCAAATAGAGCACCGGGAAACGCATCGCTTGGTTCGTGTCGTAACCGGGCGGCGTGTAGACAAAAATGCGGCGCCACGCGTCGGTGGTTTTTGAATGATAGCGCCGTTCGCGGACTTCGCCGTGCGGCACTTCCTTCGGCGAGTAATAATCGACGCCCACCTCGGGAACTTCGATGCCACTGCATTGTTTGCTCACGCCATAAAATGTTTCACTCGACGGATCGTTCACCCAGACGCCGTCCACCACGAGCCAGTAGTAATGAAAGCCGGGCGCTTGGGGTGCGGTGGTCGCAGTCCAGTTACCCTCGGCGTCGCGCACGGCGGGGTAAGTGTTGTCGACGTGAAAGGAAACTTTTTGCGCTTCAGTTGCTTTGATGCGGAAGACCACGCGGTTATCCGGGAGAATGCGCGGGTAGTCGGCGCCGCGCACATTCGAGGTCGCGGGCACACCGGGTGCGTCGCTTTCCGCGCGAGTGGGAATTGCGATCAGGAGAGTCGCGAGCAATAGAATGGGGGGAATGATTTTCATGGGGAAAATTGGTTCAGGGGAGTGGGAGGATGGCGTGCTTGCAATGGCCGGGTTCCACTGGGGATGGAGCGGATGAAATATTTGAAAAGCGCCACGCTACGCTCTGCGACTATGGCCTCGAACGGGGTGGGTTTCGTGGTTCGGTCCACGATGTAATCTGCACCAGGCCGCGTCAGTCTCGCTGACGGTCATTCATTTGAAATGGAACAATCGATTTCAAATGACCACGAAGGGCGATGAGCTTGGCGATGTCCATTCACTCTAGACTGCTAAACGCGTTTTGACCGTGACGGGAATAAACCCAGATGTAGGAGGGGCTTTATGCCCCGATTGGACAACTGCGTTGCTCTCGATCGCCCAACATCGCGGCGTAAAGCCGCTCCTACAGCTTGGAGCCGGACCCGTTTCCTCGGATTTGAATTAGGTGGAACGCGACCGTCTGATTTTTGCCAAGGCTGCCCCCTTCGCGCGAATGTTACGGCTTGTCCGTCGTAGCACTCGCGCGAAGTCGGCAGACGCGGTCCACCTTTTCGTGATTGCAGATCGTGAATGAATCTAAGGTTTAACTGAATTATTTCTCCTCATCGCTGAGGGGGCGTGACGCGACACCAATCGAAATCGGCGTAGCCAGTCTTCGTGGCGGACGCGGGCGCCGTGGCGATCACCCCGAACTTCGCGCCGATCCAACGATCGACGGAGGCCTTGAACGGTTCGCCGATCAGCGTGAAATTGTGCTGATCGAAACTGTAGGAGAAGCGGCAAATCGCATCGGCGCCGACCTTCGTCACGGCGACGCGCAGATAAATTGGACCATCGTTCGTCGCGGCCGCGCTGGCGGTCTCGTGTTCCTCCGCCCCGAGTTTGTCCGCGCCCGGGTTGATGATCAATACGACCCGCCGTCCGGTCGCGTCGCGGCGTAATCCGAGCAGCGCGTAGTCGTAGCCGAAGACGGTCAGGCCCGCTGTTTCTCCCTCGGTGAGCGTAGCAAATTCGAGTTTTGTCGTCACGGTAAACTCCGGAGCGGGGAATTTTTGCAGGAGGAAATTCGGCGCGTCGTAGATCGTGTGCGTCGCCGGGCTCAGGTCGTTCCGGGTTTTGGGCGCAGGCACGCTCGTGAGACGCAGAAAGCCCGGCCGTGCGGTGAGTGAGGCCCAGTCGGCGCGTGGGTTCGCGTTCCATTGCCACTGTCGGCCGAGCGTCGGGCGGTCGAATTCATCGGAGGTCTGCGGTGCGGTGGCGGCGTAATCGTGACCGACGTTTGGTTTTTTGTAAGTGAGGACTGGTTCGCCTTTGCCATCGCCGTCGGGGTCGGCGCCGATGACCGGCCAGTCATCGTGCCAGGCCATCGGTTGCAAATGCACGACGCGCCCGTAAGCGCCGCTATCCTGAAAATGCAAAAACCAATCTTCGCCAGTCGGGGTGTCCACCCAAGCTCCTTGGTGCGGGCCATTGATGGCCGTATGACCTTGGTCGAGTACGTTGCGGTATTCGTAGGGTCCGCGGATATTTTTAGAACGAAACACCGCCTGATAACCCGTCGTGACGCCGCCGGACGGGGCGAATACATAATAGTATCCGTTCCGCTTGTAGAGCTTGGGGCCTTCGAGGGTGTTCCAGTCGGGGATTTTATTGCCGTCGATGATGACTTCCCCGGTGTCCAGCAGAGTGGTGCCGTCGGCGCTGAGCCGGTGCAGCGTGAGTAAATTTGAAATTCCGGCGCGGCTTTTGGCCCAGCCGTGAATCAAATAAAGTTGGCCATCGTCATCCCAAAAGGGGCAGGGATCGATCAGGCCGCGCCCGGCCTTGATGAGCACGGGGGGAGTCCATTCGCCGGCGGGATCGTGGGCGGTCGTCAGGTAAATGCCGAAATCCGGATCGGGGTACGTGATCCAGAATTTTCCATCGTGATGGCGGATGGCCGGAGCCCATACGCCCTGCCCGTGACGCGGTTTAGAAAAATGCTCAATCGGCGGCTGGAGCGCAAAGACGTGATTGATGATCGTCCAGTTGACGAGATCCTTGGAGTGAAGAATCGGCAGGCCCGGTGCGGCGAGAAAACTGGAGGCGACCAGATAAAAATCATCGCCGACGCGCACGGCATCGGGATCGGAGTAGTCGGCGTGGAGAACGGGATTTTGGTAGGTGCCATCGCCGCGATCGGGCATCCACGGGGCCGTCGTCGCGAAGGCGGAGCCGGTAATAAGGGTGAGAGCAAGCAGGTTCAGTGAGCGGGGTAGCACGCCCAACACTCTGTGGGTTGGTCTCTAAAATCGCGAGCACCTCGTACACGGACAGTAAAGTGCTCCGATCGCCGATCATAGGATCGGAGCTTAACGCGGGGGGCGCGGAGAGCGCGGAGAAAGCATGGAGCTCAGAAGCACTGGGACTAATGAAGTTCGATCAGCTCCTCAATAAGTTCGCGGATGCGACCCTTGGCTTTGGATTTCTCTCCGCGTCCTCCGCGAGCTCCGCGTTTAATTCCGGGTTTGGGAAGGATGCTGGTGCGTGGGCACGAACAGTATCGCGACAAGTGCGTCCGCCTTGGCGGTGCAAGCGGCGCTCACGAACGAATGGTTAGACGAACAGGGTGTGCCCAATCTGCGAGCCTCATGGATCGCCACTCATTACCCTGACCAGACGACGACAAGTGCGTCAGCCTTGGCGCCGCCGCCGTTGGTATC